>NZ_JSYC01000065.1:0-38322 GCF_054823965.1 Gordonia sp. GN26
CGAGCGCGTCCACGCGATGCTGCCCGACCTGCCGCAGAACGCGCAGGAGGCGATCCTGCGCAGCCAGGAGCAGGAAGACCAGATCCGCGCCGAGAGCCGCGCGCACGCCGACGACATGGCCAACGGCGGCGGTGGCCGCCACGGCAACTCGGGTGACAACGAATGGACCAAGGCCTCGGACGGGAACGTGGCCGTGGCCGACGCCAAGACCGACGTCATCGACTACGGCGGCAGCGATGCGCCGACCGAGCAGTGGCAGACGCCCGGTGGCGGCGACGCACTGACCAAGCCCAGTCATCGTGCTGCTGACGGGAACGAAGGGCGGACCATCTAGGGATGACGAATGCCACCACGCGTGGCGTCGACCGAATCGCGCAGGCCGGAACAGGTGCTCTCGCCCAGACCGGCAATATTGTTCAGCTCTTCGTCGATGTTGCACGCCAGACCTTTGTGCGCCCGTTCCAGTGGCGGGAGTTCATCCAGCAGGCGTGGTTCATCGCCAGTGTGACGATCCTGCCCACCGCCCTGATCGCGATTCCGTTCGGCGCCATCGTCTCCTTGCAGACGGGCTCGCTGATCAAACAGCTCGGTGCCGAGTCGTACACCGGTGCGGCCAGCGTGCTGGTCGTCATCCAGCAGGGGTCGCCACTGGTGACCTCGCTGCTCATCGCGGGTGCGGCCGGATCGGCGGTCGCCGCCGACCTCGGTTCGCGCACCATCCGTGAGGAGATCGACGCCATGGAGGTGCTGGGCATCAACCCGATCCAGCGTCTCGTGGTCCCGCGCGTGCTGGCCATGGTCCTGGTCGCGATGCTGCTCAACGGCCTCGTCGCCGTCATCGGCATCGGTGGTGGTTACTTCTTCAACGTGGTGGTGCAGGGTGGCACCCCGGGCGCCTACCTGGCGTCGTTCGGTGCTCTCGCCCAGTTGCCCGATCTCTATGTCTCGACGCTGAAGGCAGCCATCTTCGGTGTGCTGGCCGGCGTGGTCGCCTCCTACAAGGGGCTCAACCCCAAGGGCGGACCGAAGGGTGTGGGTGACGCCGTCAACCAGAGCGTCGTCATCACCTTCCTGCTGCTGTTCCTCGCCAACCTGATCATCACTGCGGTCTACCTGCAGATCGTTCCGCCGAAGGGGAGCTAGACGTGACCGATGGTGGCGGTGGCGTGACGATCGCCAAGAGCAGGCCCGAGTACTACATGTACGAGGCCCGCAAACAGCTGGGCAAACCACTCAAGGTGCTCGACGGTGCCGGCGAGCAGATGTCGTTCTACGGCCGCACGCTCGCGTGGATGCCGAAGACGTTGGTGCACTACACCCGTGAGGTCATGCGCCTGCTCGCCGAAGTCGCCTTCGGCTCGGGCGGACTCGCGGTCATCGGCGGCACCATCGGCGTGATGGTGCTGATGTCAGGTTTCACCGGCGTCGTCGTCGGCCTGCAGGGTTACGCCGCGCTCGACCAGATCGGGTCGCAGGCCCTGACCGGCTTCCTCTCGGCCTACGTGAACACCCGTGAGGTGGCGCCCCTCGTGGCCGGCCTCGCCCTGTCCGCGACCGTCGGCTGTGGCTTCACCGCGCAGCTCGGCGCCATGCGCATCTCCGAGGAGATCGACGCCCTCGAGACGATGGCCGTGCCGTCGATCCCGTTCCTGGTGTCGACCCGCGTGATCGCCGGCTTCATCGCCGTCATCCCGCTGTACGTGCTGGGTCTGCTGTCGGCGTATCTCGCCTCGAGAGTGGTGACGACTGTCTTCAACGGGCAGTCCGGCGGCTCGTACGACCATTACTTCAACCTGTTCCTGCCACCGGCCGACGTGCTCTGGTCGTTCGGCAAGGTGCTGGTCTTCGCCTTCGTGATCATCCTGGTGCACTGCTATTACGGCTACTACGCATCCGGTGGTCCGGCAGGTGTGGGCGTGGCCGTCGGCCACGCGGTCCGAGCGGCGTTGGTCCTCATCGCGGTCCTCGATTTCTTCCTGGGACTCGCCATCTGGGGCACCACCACGACGGTCAGAGTGGGAGGTTAGGCGTGTCGACCCTGCGTAAGAGGCTGCTCGGCCTGGTCTTCTTCATCGTGGTCGCACTGTTCCTGACCGCGACCATCACCAAGTTCAACAAGACGTTCCAGGATTTCACCGACGTCACCCTGTTGACCGACTCCACCGGCAACGCGCTCCCCGCGAACGCCGACGTGAAGGCGCGCGGCATGATCGTCGGCGAGGTCCGCGCGGTCAAGCCCGCGCCGGACGGCTCGGTGGAGGTCATCCTCGGCCTCGATCCGACCAAGGCCTCGGAGCTGTCCGACAAGACCACCGCGCGCATCCTGCCGAAGACGCTCTTCGGTGAGCGGTACGTGGCGCTGCAGGTTCCCGAGGACAACAACGGTCCGACGCTGAAGAACGGCGCGACCATCGAGACCGACAAGAGTGGCAACGCTCTCGAGGTCCAGCAGTTGTTCGACGATCTGCTGCCGGTGCTCGAGGCGATCCCGCCGCAGGATCTCAACGCGACGCTCACCTCGCTGTCGAAGGCGCTGTCGGGTCGCGGCGAGCAGCTCGGCACCACGCTCGAGGAGCTCGACCAGATCTTCGGTGAGGTCAACAAGAACCTGCCCGACCTCGAGGGCACC
Organism: Gordonia sp. GN26; assembly: GCF_054823965.1. NCBI lineage: Bacteria > Bacillati > Actinomycetota > Actinomycetes > Mycobacteriales > Gordoniaceae > Gordonia > Gordonia sp. GN26. The sequence goes on from NZ_JSYC01000065.1 coordinate 2,630, forward strand.
CTCGAGGGTCTGGCGACCTTCTCGCAGACCTACTCGCAGGCACTGCCCGACGTCGTCGACGCGCTGGACTCGTTCCGCACCACGTCGAACACCATCGTCGAACGCCAGGGCGATCTGCGGACCCTGATCGCAACCCTCGGTGTGGCGTCGGACGACCTCACCGGTTGGCTCCGCCAGAACCGCACCGACCTGATCGACCTTGCGGTCGACTCCGAGCAGCTCCTCGTCGGGCTGGCCAAGCAGTCCCCGACGTTCGTCTGCACGTTCCGCAACTTCGCGGGTCTGGTCCCCGAGTCACGCAACATCGTGGGCCAGGGCACCGAGAACCCCGGCGTGCGCGTGAACCTGCAGTTCGTCAACCCCCGTGGCCGATACCTACCGAACCAGGACGAACCCCGCTTCATGGATCTCGACCCGCCCGCCGTGTGCTACGAGCCCGCCAAGGACGGTCGCCCGTTCCCGCAGTACCCGGGTGGCGGCCTCGCCGACGGCAGCTACCAGCCGCCGTCACGCAACGCCGGCCCGCGCACCGTCAAGTCGCTCCCGCAGCCGCAGTTCAGCGGCATCCCCGCGGGATCGGTCAAGCCCAACCCGTTCGACGACCCGGACTACCGCAAGCAGCTCCAGGTCATCTACGGCGCGACCACCGGTGAGACACCGGAGTCGGTGCCGACCTGGGTCACGATGATCGCCGGCGGCGCCCTCCAGGGAGCGAAGGTCGACATCAAATGAGGTCGATCGTCGCGCCCCTGGTCAAGCTGATCATCTTCGCGGTCGTCACCGTGGTCACCACCAGCCTGCTCGCGCTCACCATCGCGAACGCCGGTGGTGACGGTGACGCGAAGTTCAGGGCCGTCTTCTCCGACGCCACCCTGCTGAACTCCGGAGACGACGTCCGTATCGCCGGTGTCCGCGTGGGACAGGTGGAGAAGGTCGAGGTCTACGACCGCAGCCGGGCGATGGTCTCGTTCAACGTCGACCGCGACCGGTTGCCGGACGGCACCCAGCTCTACATCCGCTACCGCAACCTCACCGGTCTGCGGTACCTCGGACTCGAGCAGGGAGCGGGCGACCCGACGAAGACCGTGGGGCAGGGCCACACCTTCGGACTGCAGCCGGGACGGGTCGACACGCATCCGCCGGTGAACCTCACCGAACTGTTCAACGGTTTCCGTCCGCTGTTCCAGCAGCTCTCGGCCGAGGACGTCAACAAGCTGACCGAGCAGATCATCGCGATCTTCGACGGTCAGGGCGGCTCGATCACGCGCCTGGTCAGCGACACCGCGGACCTGACGAACGCGATCGCCGACAAGGACAAGGTCATCGGTGACCTGATCGGCAACCTCACCAAGGTGCTCGACACGGTCAACCGCAACGACGAGCAGTTCACCAGCCTCCTCGACAACACCGAGAAGCTCGTGACCGGCCTTGCGGCACAGCGCGGTTCGGTCGGCTCGGCGATCAGCTCGGTCTCGAACCTGACCTCGGTCACGGCGAACATCCTCGGTGCGACACGTCCGTCCATCCAGGGCGACATCGCCGGTCTGAAGTCGCTCGCCGACCAGATCAACAAGCGCGACAAGGACATCGAGGAGACGCTGACCAACCTGCCGATCAAGCTGCAGAAGATCGGCCGGGCCGCGACCTTCGGCTCCTGGTTCCAGTTCTATCTGTGCGGCATCGACGTGGTCGCCGGCACCGGCAAGTCGCCGCTGTTGACGCAGCCGCTGGTACCGCTGCCCGACATCAATCACGTGCTCTACACCAGCGCGGCAACCCGCTGCTGGGCCGACGAGAAGCCAGGGGGGTGACCACGATGGCAGATCAGAACGACAACAAGGACGACGCAGCCGAGGCGGATGCGCCGAAGCAGCACCCCCATCGCCGGTTCGGTGGTCGACGCAGTCCGGTGAGCATCGGTGCCATCGGCATCCTGATCCTGATGATGCTGGGACTCAGCGCTTTCTACCTGACCGACGTCCCGTTGCTGGGTGCGGGAGCCCGCTACACCGCGGAGTTCTCCGAGGCCGCCGGGCTCAAGCCCGGCAACGAGGTGCGCGTGGCCGGTGTGAAGGTCGGCGAGGTCGACGACGTCAAGCTCAACGGCGACAAGGTCGACGTCACCTTCAAGGTGGAGAACACCTGGATCGGTGACCAGACACAGGCGTCGATCCAGATCAAGACGATCCTCGGTCAGAAGTACCTGTCGCTGAACCCGCGCGGCAGCGAACCCGCCGATCCTGATGTCCCGCTGACCGACACGGTCGCCCCGTACGACGTCATCGAAGCCTTCTCGGCTGCGGCGAACCAGATCGAGGACTTCGACAACGACCAGCTGGCCGAGTCGATGCGGGTGCTCTCCGATGCCTTCTCCGGCACCGCGGGCACCACCGGTCCGGCGCTCGACGGCCTGGCGCGTCTGTCCAACACGATCGCCAGCCGCGACCAGGAGGTGCAGAAGCTCCTCGCCGCGACCAAGGACACCTCGAAGCTGCTCGCCGATCGCAACGAGGAGTTCGTGCGCCTCATCGGCGGCGCGGGACAGCTGCTCGACGAACTGAACAACCGGCAGCAGGCCATCTCCGCGCTGCTGGCCAGCACGACGAGCCTCGGCGACTCGCTCACCGGGATCGTGCGTGACAACGAGGAACAGATCGGACCGGCACTCGACGCGCTGAAGGGCGTCAACGAGCTGCTACAGCGTCAGAACCAGAACCTCAACGACTCGATCAAGTACATGGCGCCGTTCTACCGGCTCTACGCCAACGTGCTCGGCAACGGTCGCTGGTTCGAGTCGTCCGTCGTGAACCTCCTGCCGCCGGCACTGCCACAGCAGAACACGACACGTCCGCCCAACAAGAAGACGCTCGAACAGAACAACGGCGGAACGGAGGCAGGCTGATGACCGCGCCAGACCTGACACAGACCTCCGGTCCCGGCCGCTGGTTCACCCCGCGCCACATCGTGGCGCTCGTCCTCGGACTGATCCTCGCGCTGGTCGTCGCCGGCGCACTGTGGTGGGTGTTCTCGTCGATGGGGACCACCAAGATCACCGCGACCTTCAAGCGGTCGGTCGGTATCTACTCCGGTTCCGACGTCCGCATCCTCGGCGTCGCCGTGGGCAAGGTCGACTCGGTGACGCCGCAGGGCGACACCGTGAAGGTGACGATGACCGTCGACCGCGGCATCACCCTGCCCGAGGACGTCCGTGCCGTGCAGGTGATCCCGTCGGTCGTCGCCGACCGCTACGTGCAGCTGACCCCCGCCTACTCCGGTGGGCCGAAGGCCGGGCGGGACATCACTCTCGGCGTGGACCAGACCATGGTCCCGGTCGAGGTCGACGAGCTCTATGCCAGCGTCAAGGAACTGTCCGACGCGCTCGGTCCCGACGGTGCCAACAAGACCGATGGCACCGGACGGCAGGGTGCGGTGAGCGAACTCGTCGCGACCGGTGCCGCGAACCTCGAGGGCAACGGCGACAAGCTCGGCGCCGCCATCGAGAACCTGTCGAAGGCCAGCACGACCCTCAGCGATTCGCGGGGGAACCTCTTCGACACCGTCAAGAATCTCAACACCTTCGTCGGCGCCCTGCGCGAGAACGACGCCCAGGTGCGCCAGTTCAACACGCAGATGGCGTCGTTCAACAAGTTCCTCGCCGGTGAGCGCGAACAGCTCGCAGCTGCGCTGAACAAGCTGTCCGTCGCGCTCGGCGACGTGGCGGGATTCCTCGACGACAACCGCGAGCAGATCGGTGAGACCGTCAAGGACCTGCAGCCGACGACGCAGACACTGCTCAACCGCAAGGACAATCTCAAGGAGATCCTGACGGTCCTGCCGGTCACCATCAGCAACCTGATCAACGCCTACGACGCGGAGTCGGGAACCCTGGCGATGCGCTTGACCATCCCGGATCTGCAGGACCTGATCGGTGCGCAGTGCCGTCTGCTCGACCTCGGCCAGTTGCTCCCGGGCAATCCGCAGGCCACGCAGTTCAGCAACACGCTCCGACCGCTGATCAGCCAGTGTGAGGCACTCGGCAAGCAGATCACCGACGGCGTGCTCGAGCCGATGCTGCCCGTCCTGCCCTTCGGCATCATGAGCAACAACAAGCTGCAGAAGGCGCCGGTACCGGGCACGGTCCCCGGTAACCCCGATCCCGAGCTCGGTTCGGCCGCCACGACCAAGCCGAAGCCGACCACGTCGAAGCCGAAGCCGACGACTTCCAAGCCGTCGCCCTCGAGCACTCCGCGTCCCCGGGGAGGCAACTGATGAACCGACGGTCCATGCGAATGGCCCTGGCCGGTGCAGCCCTGTCACTCACGGTTCTCGTGTCGGGCTGTATGTCCAACGGCATCCAGTCGCTGCCGCTGCCCGGCGGCGTCGACACCGGCAGCAACCCGCGCACCTACAAGATCCAGTTCGACGACGTGCTCGACCTGGTGCCCCAGTCGATGGTCAAGCGCGACGGCATCCCCGTCGGCCGCGTGACCAAGGTCGAGGTGCCGAACGATCAGTGGTTCGCCCAGGTCACGGTCGAGGTCAAGAACGAGGTCGACCTCTCCGACGAGTCCGAGGCGAGCGTTCAGCAGACCTCGCTCCTCGGCGAGAAGTTCGTGTCACTGAGCGAACCGGAGGACAGCGCGAAGGCTCCGCGCCAGAACCCGGCCGAGCCGATCCCGGTGTCGCGGACGCGTACCGCCACCGACATCGAGCAGGTCCTCGGTGCTCTGGCACTGCTGCTCACCGGCGGTGGTATCAACCAGATCCAGCCGATCGTCACCGAACTGAACAAGGCGCTCGACGGCCGGGCCGGCAAGGTCCGCGACCTGATCGACCAGACCGAGAAGCTGATCGCCGGCCTCAACCGCCAGCGTGACGACATCATCGGCGCGATCGACGGGCTGGCCGACCTGTCCGAACGGACCGCGGCGCAGACCGAACAGATCGACCGCATCCTCAAGCAACTGCCCGAGGGCATCGAGGTGCTCGAGGAACAGCGCCCGCAGTTCGTCGACCTGCTGACCAAGCTCGACGAGCTCGGCCAGGTCGGCACCGACGTGCTCGGCAAGTCGCGCAAGGCCCTGATCAACGACCTCAAGGCGCTGCGTCCGGTGCTGACCCAGCTCGCCGCGGCCGCCCCGGACGCGATCACCGCAGCACCGCTGATCCTCACCCACCCGTTCCCGGACTGGCTGCTGCCCGGCGTCAAGGGCGATGCGACCAACCTGTTCATGACCCTGGACCTGCGCATCCTCAACCAGATCGAGGCACTCGGCGTGGGGCAGGGGACACCGAAGTACTCGCCGCCGGCCCGCGTGAAGGTGCCCGTCGACAAGCGGAACCCGTACTACGGCGGTAACGGACCTCGCTACGGCTGGCCGACCATCACGCTGTTGCCGCCCGGCCCGAACTGGCGGCCGGGACCGAACACGCCGCCGTCCGGCGGGCGTTACCCGGCGGCATCGTTCTCACGATCGGCCGAGGGCGCCGGCCCGATGCCCGCGCCTGCGAAGCCGGGACAGGGCATTCTCGACGGCCCGCTCGCGGCGTTGGGTATCGCACCCAAGTCGCAGGCACCTACAGGAGCAGGACGATGACCAGCAGACTCGTCAAGATCCAGCTGATCGTGTTCGTCGTCGTCGGCCTGATCGCGCTGGTGTATGTCGGTGCCAAATATGCGCGGCTCGACAAGCTCGCCGGTGTCGGCATGTACACGGTCACCGCGGAGCTGCCCGATTCCGGCGGCATCTTCACCAACGCCGAGGTCTCGTATCAGGGCGTGCCGGTCGGACGCGTCGGCGGGATGACGCTGACCAAGACCGGCGTCGACGTGAAGCTCGACATCGACTCCGGCGGCCCGGACATCCCGGCGTCGGCGACCGCGGTCGTCGCGTCTCGTTCGGCGATCGGTGAGCAGTACGTCGACCTCCAGCCGACCTCCGCGGAGGGGCCGTACCTGAAGGACGGCGACGTCATCACGAAGTCCAAGCTGCCCGAGCCGCTGGAGGACGTCGTGAAGTCGGCGATCGACTTCACCTCGTCGATCCCGGTGGACGACCTGAACATCGTGATCACCGAGCTCGGGAAGGCGTTCAACGGTCAGAGCGAGAACCTGACCCGCCTCGTCGACTCGCTGGGGAAGCTGTCGCGTGCAGGCGTCGACAACCTGCCCCAGGTCGTGTCGCTGATCCAGGACTCGAACGTCGTCCTCGAGACGCAGGCCGACCAGTCGGATGCGATCCTCACGTGGTCGCGGAACCTCAACCTGGTCACCGCGACTCTCGCGACCTCCGATCCCGACCTGCGTCGTCTGCTCACCACCGGCACGCTGTCGGCGACGGAGATCTCCGAGCTCATCCAGAAGAACGGCAACGACATCTCCAAGGTGGTGAAGGACCTCGCCGAGGTCTCCCGCACCATCGAGCCGGCGACCTACAACATCTCGACGACCGTCGCGATGCTGTCCGCGCTGTCGGCCGGTAGCCACTCGCCGGCGCCCGGTGACGGCCAGATCCACTTCGGCGTCGTCCTCGAGACCAACAACCCCGCCGCATGTACCCGGGGCTACGAGAGCACCGACGCGCTCATGGCCGAGATGCGACGCAAGAACCCGAACTTCGACAAGCACTACGACGAATTCCCGTTCAACACCGAGGCCAAGTGCACCGTGCCGCTCGGCAATCCGACGGGTGTGCGCGGTGCGGATCGTGCGCAGTACGCGAATCCCGCGTACCCGCAGCCGTGGGACTCCACGCCGAAGAAGGACCCCGACAAGCTGAACCTCAACCCGCTGGCCCAGCAGCTCGCAGCGCTGCTCGGGGTGCGGCCCAAGTAGACGAACGCAGGCCGTCCAGGGCCCGGACTCCGCTTCCCGGTGGACTCTCGGCCTTGGCCCGCGCTCAGGAGCGATCTATACAGTGTCTTCTGCTATGACTGGCACCCCCGAACCCTCAGACCCAGCACACTCGGACACTGATCCGACCAAGGCGAGCACCCGCCCCGCGTTGACGCGGATCGCCGGTGTCGCGCCGCTCGCCCTGGCGATCATCGCGGTGATCGCGGCGACGGTCTGCGTGGTCGTGTTCGGAGTGCGCGCCTACGACGTCTACGCGAACCAGTACCCCGCGCAGCAGACGCGTGACGACGCCACCCAGGCGGCCGAGCAGGCCGTACTGAACGTCACCACGATCGACCCCACCGATCTCGACGGCTTCAAGAAGCGTGCCGAGGCCTCCCTGACCGGTAAGGCCAAGGACGAGGTGCTCGGCGGCAAGGACGGCAGTGTCCTCGACATGCTGTCGCAGGCGGGACCCGAGGCCGCGAAGCTCAGCGCGCGCCTGGTGCGCAGCGCACCGACCGAGGTCAACCCCGACGAGAAGAAGGCCAAGGTCCTCGTCTACGTCATCACGACCCTCGAGCGGCCCGGCCAGCCCGGCGTCGACGAGACGCGCGGATTCGACGTGAGCATGGTCAAGGACGGCGACCTCTGGAAGGCCGAGAACCTCCTCGGCCTGGAAGGCATCGCCTACGCAGACGCGGGTCAGGCCGGAAACGGCCAGGCGCCCGCGCCGGCACCGGGAGGCGGAAACTGATGGCCCAGAACCCGAAGAAGCCCGCAGGAAAGCGTCGTCCGACGCCGAAGGTCGCCGGACACACCCGTCCCGGCCGGCCGGAGTCCGACGAGGTCACCACCGACACCGGTGTCTCCCCGTCGACGTCCGACGAGCCGACCACCGACGCAGGTGTCTCCATGTCGAAGTCCGACGAGGTCACCACCGACGAGGCGCCGGCCACGCCCGACCTCACCAAGTCTGATTCCAGCAAGCCCGACCTGACCAAGCCGAAGCGGCCGGTCTCCCGGGTCTCGACCCTGCGTCCCAGCGCGACCGACCCGACCGCGGCGGACTCGGCGTCGGACACCTCCGCGGACGGCCCTCGTGGCCGGCGGGGGAGCGGCGTGGGCGAGAAGGTGCGGTCGACCCCGCTCGCGGCGATCCTCGCCGCGGTCGCGGTGGTGCTCGGCATCGTCGCCCTGGTCCTCGCCTTCCACCCCGGCGCGAGCATCGGCCCGAACAAGGCCTTCATCGAGCGCGAGGCCACCTCGGAGCTGACCGGGCAAGCGCAGCAACGGATCTGCGCGGTGTTCGGTTACGAGCACACCGAGCTCGACGACTGGCAGAAGCGCGCACAGGATGCCCTGACGGGGCAGGCGCGCGAGGAGTTCGACAAGACCTTCAAGGCGCAGAAGGACCTGATCACGCAGACCAAGACCGGTGCCGAGTGCCGGGTCGACGCCCTGGGCGTCAAGGACCTGACCGGCGACCGTGCGACCGTGATCGCCAACCTGATCATCAGCGAGACGCAGAACAGCATGGCCACCAACAGCGGGGCCCCGCGTGCGCAGTTCGCCATGGTCAGGGAGGGCGACACCTGGCGGATCCAGGGCGTCGAGCCGTTCTGATCGCCAGGTCGCCGGGTGAGTCCGGGGACAAGTTCGCGAAATTGGCGCGTACCGCTTGACGTTTGGGCGTTGTCGGGCCAGTCTGTGACCAGCGATTGAGTGCAGGCAGCCACCCGTGCGAAATCGTTTCTTGACGGGCTTGACAAAGTACGTCTATTTTCTGCTACAGTTGGACGTTGCGCTGGCTGCCTCCTGTCCATCAATCGATCCTTCTACGGCCACTCTTAGTTGTGTGTGCTGCGGTGATCGCCGATCTCAGGGTGTCACCAGCGAACGGCCCATCAAGCCACCGCACATCTAGGTTGTGAATAACGTCGTGTTGGAAGGACGCATCTTGGCAGTCAACCGCCAGTCCACCTCAACAATCCCCGGCGCGCCGCATCGCGCGTCGTTTGCAAAGATCAGCGAGCCGCTGGAGGTTCCCGGCCTCCTCGACCTCCAACTCGATTCCTTCGAATGGCTCGTCGGGTCCCCGGAGTGGCGCGCCAAGGCGATCGCCCGCGGAGAAGAGAACCCGACGGGCGGGCTGGAGGACATCCTCCACGAGCTGTCCCCGATCGAGGACTTCTCCGGGTCGATGTCCCTGTCGTTCTCCGAGCCGCACTTCGACGAGGTCAAGGCCTCCGTCGAGGAGTGCAAGGACAAGGACATGACCTACGCGGCGCCGCTGTTCGTCACCGCTGAGTTCATCAACAACAACACCGGTGAGATCAAGTCGCAGACCGTCTTCATGGGCGACTTCCCGATCATGACCGACAAGGGCAGCTTCATCATCAACGGCACCGAGCGTGTCGTGGTGAGCCAGCTGGTCCGCAGCCCCGGCGTGTACTTCGACGCGTCGATCGACAAGGCCACCGAGAAGACCCTGCACACCGTCAAGGTGATCCCGGGTCGCGGTGCGTGGCTGGAGTTCGACGTCGACAAGCGCGACACCGTGGGTGTGCGTATCGACCGCAAGCGCCGTCAGCCGGTCACCGTGCTGCTCAAGGCCCTCGGTTTCACCACCGAGGAGATCACCGAGCGCTTCGGCTTCTCCGAGATCATGATGTCGACCCTGGAGAAGGACAACACCGCCAACCAGGACGAGGCGCTGCTCGAGGTCTACCGCAAGCTGCGTCCGGGTGAGCCGCCGACCAAGGAGTCCGCGGAGAACCTCCTGGAGAACCTGTTCTTCAAGGACAAGCGCTACGACCTCGCCCGCGTGGGCCGCTACAAGGTCAACAAGAAGCTGGGCCTGACGGACAACCCGATGTTCGGCGAGTCGACCCTGACCCGCGAGGACATCATCGCGACCGTCGAGTACCTGGTGCGTCTGCACGAGGCCGACCCGCACACGACCACCTACATGACCGTGCCCGGTGGTGTGGAGGTTCCCGTCGAGGTCGACGACATCGACCACTTCGGCAACCGTCGTCTGCGTACCGTCGGCGAGCTGATCCAGAACCAGATCCGCGTGGGCCTCTCGCGTATGGAGCGTGTCGTGCGTGAGCGCATGACCACCCAGGACGTCGAGGCGATCACCCCGCAGACCCTGATCAACATCCGTCCCGTCGTGGCGGCGATCAAGGAGTTCTTCGGAACCAGCCAGCTGTCGCAGTTCATGGACCAGAACAACCCGCTGTCGGGTCTGACCCACAAGCGTCGTCTGTCGGCGCTGGGCCCGGGCGGTCTGAGCCGTGAGCGTGCCGGCCTCGAGGTGCGCGACGTCCACCCGTCGCACTACGGCCGTATGTGCCCGATCGAGACCCCTGAGGGTCCGAACATCGGTCTGATCGGTTCGCTCTCGGTGTACGCACGGGTCAACCCGTTCGGCTTCATCGAGACCCCGTACCGCAAGGTCGTCGACGGTGTCGTCACCGACGAGATCCAGTACATGACCGCCGACGAGGAGGATCGCTTCCTCATCGGTCAGGCCAACACCAACTTCGACGGCAGCGGCCGTATCACCGACGAGCGTGTGCTGGTGCGCAAGAAGGGCTCCGAGGTGGAGTTCGTGGGCGCCACCGATGTCGAGTACCTCGACGTCTCGCCGCGCCAGATGGTGTCGGTCGCGACCGCGATGATCCCGTTCCTCGAGCACGACGACGCGAACCGCGCCCTGATGGGTGCGAACATGCAGCGTCAGGCCGTGCCGCTGGTGCGCAACGAGTCGCCGCTGGTCGGTACCGGCATGGAGCTCCGTGCCGCCGTCGACGCCGGTGACGTCATCGTGTCGTCCAAGACCGGTGTGGTGGAAGAGGTCTCGGCCGACTACATCACCGTCATGTCCGACGACGGCACCCGTGACACCTACCGGATGCGCAAGTTCGCGCGTTCGAACCACGGCACCTGCGCCAACCAGCGTCCGATCGTGGACGAGGGTCAGCGTGTGGAGGCCGGCCAGGTCCTCGCCGACGGCCCCTGCACCGAGAACGGTGAGATGGCGCTCGGCAAGAACCTGCTCGTGGCGATCATGCCGTGGGAGGGCCACAACTACGAGGACGCGATCATCCTGTCGCAGCGCCTCGTGGAAGAGGACGTCCTGACCTCGATCCACATCGAGGAGCACGAGATCGACGCCCGCGACACCAAGCTCGGTGCCGAGGAGATCACCCGGGACATCCCGAACGTCTCCGACGAGGTCCTCGCCGACCTCGACGAGCGCGGCATCGTGCGCATCGGTGCCGAGGTCCGCGACGGCGACATCCTGGTCGGCAAGGTCACCCCGAAGGGCGAGACCGAGCTGACCCCGGAAGAGCGTCTGCTGCGTGCCATCTTCGGTGAGAAGGCCCGTGAGGTCCGCGACACCTCGCTGAAGGTGCCCCACGGCGAGACCGGCAAGGTCATCGGCGTGCGCGTGTTCAGCCGCGACGACGACGACGATCTCGCGCCCGGCGTGAACGAGCTGGTCCGCGTCTATGTGGCCCAGAAGCGCAAGATCCAGGACGGCGACAAGCTCGCCGGTCGCCACGGCAACAAGGGCGTCATCGGCAAGATCCTCCCGCAGGAGGACATGCCGTTCCTGCCCGACGGCACCCCGGTCGACATCATCCTGAACACCCACGGTGTCCCGCGTCGTATGAACATCGGCCAGATCCTGGAGACCCACCTCGGGTGGATCGCCAAGGCCGGCTGGAACATCAACGTGGCCGAGGGCGTCCCGGAGTGGGCCTCGAACCTGCCCGAGGACATGTACTCGGCGGAGCCCGACACCAACACCGCCACCCCGGTGTTCGACGGTGCGCGTGAGGAGGAGCTGACCGGACTGCTGTCCTCGACGCTGCCCAACCGCGACGGTGAGGTCATGGTCAACGGCGACGGCAAGGCGACGCTGTTCGACGGTCGTTCCGGCGAGCCGTTCCCGTACCCGGTGGCGGTCGGCTACATGTACATCATCAAGCTGCACCACCTGGTCGACGACAAGATCCACGCTCGCTCGACCGGTCCGTACTCGATGATCACCCAGCAGCCGCTCGGTGGTAAGGCGCAGTTCGGTGGTCAGCGCTTCGGTGAGATGGAGTGCTGGGCGATGCAGGCGTACGGCGCCGCATACACCCTGCAGGAGCTGCTCACCATCAAGTCGGACGACGTGGTGGGCCGCGTGAAGGTCTACGAGGCGATCGTCAAGGGCGAGAACATCCCGGAACCGGGCATCCCCGAGTCGTTCAAGGTGCTTCTGAAGGAACTTCAGTCGCTCTGCCTGAACGTCGAGGTGCTCAGCTCCGACGGTGCCGCCATCGAGATGCACGACACCGACGACGAGGACCTGGAGCGCGCTGCTGCCAACCTCGGAATCAACCTGTCGCGCAACGAGTCGGCGACCGTCGACGACCTCGCCAACTGATCCTCACCACTGACAACAGAGCTCTGGAAAGGTAACAAGTGCTCGACGTCAACTTTTTCGACGAACTGAAGATCGGCCTGGCCACGGCCGACGACATCCACAACTGGTCATACGGTGAGGTCAAGAAGCCGGAGACGATCAACTACCGCACGCTCAAGCCCGAGAAGGACGGCCTGTTCTGCGAGAAGATCTTCGGACCGACCCGCGACTGGGAGTGCTACTGCGGTAAGTACAAGCGCGTCCGCTTCAAGGGCATCATCTGTGAGCGCTGCGGCGTCGAGGTGACCAAGGCCAAGGTGCGCCGTGAGCGCATGGGCCACATCGAGCTGGCCGCACCGGTCACGCACATCTGGTACTTCAAGGGTGTGCCGAGCCGGCTGGGCTACCTGCTCGACCTGGCGCCGAAGGATCTCGAGAAGATCATCTACTTCGCCGCCTACGTGATCACCGCCGTCGACGACGAACTGCGTCACAACGAGCTCTCGACCCTCGAGGCCGAGATGGAGGTCGAGAAGAAGGCCGTCGCCGATCAGCGCGACGCTGACCTGAACGAGCGCCAGCAGAAGCTCGAGCAGGATCTCGCCGAGCTCGAGGCCGAGGGTGCCAAGGCCGACGTGCGCCGCAAGGTGCGCGACGGTGCCGAGCGCGAGATGCGTCGTATGCGCGACTCCGCTCAGCGTGAGCTCGACGGTCTCGAGGAGATCTGGGACAAGTTCGTCAAGCTCTCCCCGGGCGACCTCATCATCGACGAGAAGCTGTACCGCCAGCTCGAAGAGCGTTACGGCGAGTACTTCCAGGGTTCGATGGGTGCCGAGGCGATCAAGAAGCTCCTGGAGAACTTCGACATCGATGCCGAGGCCGAGTCGCTCCGCGAGACCATCCGCAGCGGCAAGGGCCAGAAGAAGCTCCGTGCTCTCAAGCGCCTGAAGGTCGTCGCCGCGTTCCAGCAGTCGGGCAACTCGCCGCTGGGCATGGTCCTCGACGCCGTGCCGGTGATCCCGCCGGAGCTGCGTCCGATGGTTCAGCTCGACGGTGGCCGCTTCGCGACCTCCGACCTGAACGACCTGTACCGCCGCGTCATCAACCGCAACAACCGCCTCAAGCGTCTGATCGACCTCGGTGCTCCCGAGATCATCGTGAACAACGAGAAGCGGATGCTGCAGGAGTCGGTCGACGCCCTGTTCGACAACGGCCGTCGTGGTCGTCCGGTCACCGGACCGGGCAACCGCCCGCTGAAGTCCCTGAGCGATCTGCTCAAGGGCAAGCAGGGTCGTTTCCGTCAGAACCTGCTCGGTAAGCGCGTCGACTACTCGGGCCGTTCGGTCATCGTCGTCGGCCCGCAGCTGAAGCTGCACCAGTGTGGTCTGCCGAAGCTGATGGCTCTCGAGCTGTTCAAGCCGTTCGTGATGAAGCGTCTGGTCGACTTGAACCAGGCCCAGAACATCAAGTCGGCCAAGCGCATGGTCGAGCGTCAGCGCCCCGCGGTGTGGGACGTCCTCGAAGAGGTCATCTCCGAGCACCCGGTTCTGCTGAACCGTGCGCCCACGCTGCACCGCCTCGGTATCCAGGCCTTCGAGCCGCAGCTGGTGGAGGGTAAGGCCATCCAGCTGCACCCGCTGGTGTGTGAGGCGTTCAACGCCGACTTCGACGGTGACCAGATGGCCGTGCACCTGCCGCTGTCCGCGGAGGCGCAGGCCGAGGCGCGCATCCTGATGCTGTCGTCGAACAACATCCTGTCGCCGGCATCGGGCCGCCCGCTCGCCATGCCGCGTCTGGACATGGTGACCGGTCTGTACTTCCTGACCACCCTCAAGGAGGGTGCGGCAGGCGAGTACACCCCGGCGACCGCCGAAGACATCGAGCGTGGCGTCTACTCGAGCCCGTCGGAGGCCATCATGGCCGTCGACCGCGGTCAGCTCACCGTGCAGTCGCGCATCAAGGTGCGTCTGACCGGGCAGCGTCCGTCGGCCGAGGTCGAGGCCGAGCTGTTCCCCGAGGGATGGCGTTTCGGACAGCCGTGGACCACCGTCACCACGTTGGGCCGCGTGCTCTTCAACGAGCTGCTGCCGATCGAGTACCCGTTCGTCGACGAGCAGATGCCGAAGAAGCGTCAGGCCGCGATCATCAACGATCTCGCCGAGCGCTACCCGATGATCGTGGTCGCCCAGACCGTCGACAAGCTCAAGGACGTCGGCTTCTACTGGGCCACCCGTTCGGGCGTCACCGTGTCGATGGCCGACGTGCTCGTGCCGCCGCAGAAGGCTGAGATCCTCGACCGTTACGAGGAGCGTGCCGACGGTCTGGAGCGCAAGTTCCAGCGCGGTGCCCTCACGCCGGACGAGCGTCGCGACGCACTGGTGGAGATCTGGAAGCAGGCCACCGAAGAAGTCGGTAAGGCCATGGAGGAGTACTACCCCGAGGACAACCCGATCATCATGATCCCGAGGTCGGGTGCCACCGGTAACCTGACGCAGGTTCGTAACCTGTCGGGCATGAAGGGTCTCGTGACCAACCCGAAGGGTGAGTTCATCCCGCGTCCGATCAAGTCCTCGTTCCGCGAGGGCCTGACCGTCGCCGAGTACTTCATCAACACGCACGGTGCCCGTAAGGGTCTGGCGGACACGGCTCTCCGTACCGCCGACTCGGGCTACCTGACCCGTCGTCTGGTCGACGTGTCGCAGGACGTCATCGTCCGCGAGACCGACTGTGGCACCGAGCGCGGCATCAACGTGCAGCTGGGTGAGAAGCAGCCCGACGGCTCGATCATCCGCGACGCGCATGTCGAGACCTCGGCGTACGCACGCACCCTGGCCGCCGACGCGGTCGACGCCGACGGCAACGTCGTCGTCGAGCGCGGCCACGACCTCGGCGACCCGGCCATCGAGGCTCTCCTCGCTGCCGGCATCGCACAGGTCAAGGTCCGTTCGGTCCTCACCTGTGCCACCGGCACCGGTGTGTGTGCGCACTGCTACGGCCGTTCGATGGCCACCGGCAAGCTCGTCGACATCGGTGAGGCCGTGGGTATCATCGCGGCCCAGTCGATCGGTGAGCCCGGTACCCAGCTGACGATGCGTACGTTCCACCAGGGTGGCGTCGGTGACGACATCACCGGTGGTCTGCCGCGTGTCCAGGAGCTCTTCGAGGCCCGCGTCCCCAAGGGCGTCGCGCCGATCGCAGAGGTCTCCGGCCGGATTCGCCTCGAGGACGACGACCGCTTCTACAAGATCACGATCATCCCGGACGATGGTTCCGAAGAGGTCGTCATCGACAAGATCTCGAAGCGTCAGCGTCTGCGCGTGTTCAAGCACGAGGACGGCTCCGAGCGTCTCCTGGCCGACGGTGACCACGTCGAGGTCGGCCAGCAGCTCATGGAGGGCTCGGCCAACCCGCACGAGGTCCTGCGCGTCATGGGTCCCCGTCAGGTGCAGATCCACCTGGTCAACGAGGTCCAGGAGGTCTACCGCAGCCAGGGTGTGTCGATCCACGACAAGCACATCGAGACGATCGTTCGTCAGATGCTGCGTCGCGTGACGATCATCGATCACGGTGCAACCGAGTTCCTGCCCGGTTCGCTCGTCGAGCGTGCCGAGTTCGAGGCGGCCAACCGTCAGGTGGTCACCGAGGGTGGCGAGCCCGCAGCCGGACGTCCGGTGCTCATGGGTATCACCAAGGCCTCGCTCGCGACCGAGTCGTGGCTGTCGGCGGCGTCGTTCCAGGAGACCACGCGTGTCCTGACCGACGCGGCGATCAACAGCCGCAGCGACAAGCTGATCGGTCTGAAGGAGAACGTGATCATCGGTAAGCTGATCCCGGCCGGTACCGGTATCAACCGTTACCGCAACATCCAGGTTCAGCCGACCGAAGAGGCACGTGCCGCGGCCTACGCGGTGCCGTCGTACGACGACACCTACTACAGCCCGGACGGCACCTTCGGTGCTCCGGCCGGCGCTGCGGTGCCGCTGGACGACTACGGTTTCTCCAACGAATACCGGTAAGCCGTAAGACAGCTGAAAAGCCCTCGCACTCGTTGAGTGCGAGGGCTTTTCGCTGTCCGGGGTATCTCAGCGAACGGGAAGGGTGGTCACGGTGGCCGTTGAGAGGAGGAGATCGTAGTAGCGTCCGCCGGGGTAGTAGGTGCGGGTCATGGTGTCGGCCACCATGTCCGACGACCATCCGGTGGCCAGGGTGTGGATGACCCGACCGTTTCGTGGACGCGGCACGGCGAGTTCGGACAGTTCGCCGATGAGGTCGGTGGACTCGCCTTCGGCGTCGATGTGGACACCGGTGACCAGTCGCGAGCCGAGAAAGTCCTGCCGCGTCGTCCGCTGGAGGATGGAAACGCCGGATTCGAACGTGTTCGAGACCGACGGTTGCGACGCGATCACCCGGATCGGAAGCCGGTCGGCCCCGAGAGATACTGCGGCGGAGGCGAAGTGGGCGCCGAAGAACGAGTTGACGGGATCGAACAACATGAGGCCGGCCAGACGCCGGTAGGCAACCGGGTCGGAGCGACGGAGCGCGTCGGCCGCCACCACGACGAACTCGCCGCCGGCCGAATGCCCGGCGAAGACCATTCGGTACGGCATCGTCACGTCGGGCCGGTGTGCCGCTTTCCGTGCCCGGACGAGACTCGTCGCGAGTGGGCTGCCCTCGTCCCGGCCGGAGCCGAACACCCCGCCGATGGTGCGGGCGAAGGCCGAGTTGTCGGCGATGTTGTACGCGACCGCACAGCCGGTGAGGTTGACCGAGTCCAGCGTCGGACTGACGACGAGGAAACCCGTGCTCGCATAGGAGCGGGCCAGCGCATCGAGGTTGGCCGCGCTACGGGAGAAGCCGTGCTGGAGCCAGACGAGAGCGGTGGGCCGACCGGCGGGGAAGTACCAGCGGGCGTCGACCCGGACGGGTTTGCCCGCGCATTCGGTGGCAACGGGGGACGACGACACCTCCACGGACTGCTGGGTGGCCGGGGCGGCCCGTACGGCTGCCGGGGCCACTCCGAGGAGCACGACGACGGCGGCGAGCGCCGCGATCCACGACACTCGGAACCGCTTCGTGCTCCTCACTTCTCGTCGGTGCCCTCATCGTCGGGGCCTTCGTCCATCAGGTCGTTCGGGTCCTCGATGGTGGTGTCGTAGTCGTCCTCGAGTCGTTTCGCGACCTCGCGCAGCAATCCTCGTGCGGCGTCGTCCATCACGCGGACGTGGGTGAGGTCGATGATCACCTTGTTCGTCGAAAACCCCTCGCACGCGCGACTTGCGATGATCTCCGCACCCGCGAACCGCACGTCGCCCTGGAGTTCGACAACGGTGGCGCCGTCGTCCTCGTGGACCGACCGCAACGCCGGCATGCCCGACGGCGCGACGTGCATCATGTGCAGTTCCATGTCGCGCGAGAGCCTTTCGAAGACGGCGACGCCGCGCACGCTGTTGCCCTGCTCGTCGAGCCGCGGCGACCACACCGCGACCCCGACCTGACCGGGGAGAACCCCCAGGATCGCACCGCTCACACCGCTTTTCGCGGGTATCCCGACCTTGGCCATCCAGCTGCCGCTGCCGTCGTACATGCCGCAGGTGGCCATCACCGACAGCAGATGTCGGGCGATCCATCCTTCGAGGAGGCGTTCGTCGTCCTTCGTCGTGGAGAGTCCGCCGTTGGCGAGGACCGAGCCCAGGACCGCGAGGTCGCGGCAGCTGACCTTGATCGCGCACTGTGCGGCGTACCCGTCGACGACCTCGTCGGGTTCGTATTCGAGCTTGCCCGCGGACCGCAGCAGGTAGGCGAGTGCGGTGTTGTGGTCGTCGGAGGCCAGTTCGGCGGAGTGAACGTCGGTGTCGACGGACAGTTCTCGACCGGCGAGGGTGCTCACCAGGTCGACGATGCGGTCGACCCGTTCGGTGGCGCTGTCGCCGTCGACCATGCCGTGGACGGCGATGGCGCCGGCGTTGATGAGTGCGTTGCGGGGGCGGCCGGTCTCGGCTTCGAGGGAGATCTCGTTGAAGGCATCGCCGGACGGTTCGGTGTCCACGCGGTCGAGGACGCCGTCGAGTCCCCGGTCCCGAAGCGCGAGCGCGTAGGCGGGCAACTTCGCGATGGACTGCATGGAGAACTCGTGGTCGGCGTCCCCGGCGGTGTAGACGGTGCCATCGACGGTGGCCAGCGCGATGCCGAAGGACGACGGATCCGCCCGTTCGAGTTCACGATTGCCGGACATGACGTCCCCGGCGTCGTCGTCGCGGCAGTCCTGGAGAACCTGATGGAGATAGTCGTCGATGGGGGATCGCATATCCCACCGTATCCGCGACCGCCCGCGGCGCGGCAGTCAGTTGTCGCGATACGGCATGTATTGCACGGCCCACTGGTTGCCGTCGGGGTCGGCGAAGTACACGAAATGCCCCCACGGTTGCACGTCGACCTCGCCGGGATCGACACCGGCGGCGAGCAATTGGTCGCGCGCGGCGTTGATGTCGGTGACGACCACCTGCATCCCCTTCACCGAACCGGGCTCGGCGTCGGTGAGGCCCTTGCCGATCGCGATCGAGCAGGCGGAACCGGGCGGGGTCATCTGGACGAAGCGAACGTCCTCGGAGACCGTGTGGTCGTGGTCGACGTTGAAGCCGATCTTCGCGTAGAAGTCGCGGGCGCGGTCGACGTCGCTGACCGGCAGGATGACGAGTTCGAGTGTCCAGTTCACGGTTCCTCCTGATGTCGTGGTCTTGTGGTGTGACACCACCATCCCAGGCATTGCGGACGATTTCGGTCCTCTTTCTGGAAACGCGCAACCGAAATAGGAATCGGTGCGTCCAAGACATATGTCAGATTGCGGTGTCTACCCCCTCAGCGAACTACTGGCAAAGGGCTGGTCCCCGGTGGACGTGACCGAAGCCCGCCGGGCGGGTCGGCTGAACCCGGTAGCGCACGGCTGGGTGAGCGCAGAGGGCGCCGACGAACGAGTGGTCTCGGCAGTGGCGGCCGGTGGGGCGTTGTCGTGCGTTTCCGCGCTCCGGTTTCACAAAGCCCACGGCTCCGAAGGGATCTGGGTGCCTCCGGGATACCAGGAGACTCACGTTCGCCGGCCCAAACACCGTAAGTCCGCCGCCCGACCGACCGGCCCTTTTCGGTGGTGCCAGGGCTATGGTCGACCTCTTCCGGTGGTGTCCGCTGTCGATCCGATCCCGATCGCGCTGGGTTGCGCGGCGCGTTGTCTGAAACCGGAGGACTGGGTCGCGACCGTCGACTCCATCCTGAGCACGACCCCGCTGACCATCCCCGACATACAGGCAGACATGGGCAGGGTGACGAAGGCGGTGGCGGAACTGTTCGGGCGCTGCGATGCGCGATCTCAGTCCGGCACGGAATCGATCGCGCGCGTTCGACTGGTCGCCACCGGCTTCAAAGTGGAGGTTCAGCCCTCCATCGGAGGACACGAACGGGCGGATCTGCGCGTGGGCTCGCTGCTGATCGAGTGCGATGGCCAGCAGTACCACTCGAGCGCAGAAGCGTTTCGGAACGATCGTCGACGAGACCGGATGACTCTGATCGACCGCTGGATGACGATGCGTGTCACCTATGACGACGTTCTCTATGACTGGGAAAGCGTTCTCGAGGACATCAGAGCCGTCACTCGACCCGACCGCCATCGCATCAGACGCCAGGACGACCCGAGGCGTCGTGAGATCTCGTCCCCCTGAGCGGGGTCGGAGGGCAATATGCCCTCGAGTAGGGCTCAGGGGGACGGATTTTCGGCCGGCGAGTGGTGCGTTGCCCGTGGGCGGGTGGTCAGACCGCCGAGAACCGCACGGCCGCCTGGACCTGCGCGGCGACCGCGCGTCCGACGCCGAGCGGCCAGCGGTACATGACGTATTCGGCGGCCTGGTCGACGCTGAGCTGCCGGCTGGAGTTGCCTGCGCGCACCCAGAATTCGGGTACGGCGTTGTTCTTCGTGCCGCGCAGATAAACCGGGCGCGGCGACGGGGTGCACTCCACCCGGCACACCAGGACATCGGCCGGACAGTCGGCGTCGGCGTCCCCGGCGGTGCGCGGAACCTTCTCGAAGGAGATGCCCACCTCGGCGGCGGTGCTCTGTCCGAGCATCGTGGTGAGGAGGTCCCGCAGCCACAGTTCGAACCGGTCGGCGTCGGGCTGGCGGAGCAGCGTGAAATCGGCGTCGAGACCCAGGGGAGTGCCGTCGTCGTCGACACCGATCAGCAGGTTCCCGCCGTCGGAGTTGAGGAAGGCTGCCACCGTCTTCACGATCACCGCCTCGAGTGCGGGGTCGCGCTGCTTGGTGCGCAGGTTCATGCGGGCGGTCGACTTGAATTCGACCCGTTCGGATTCCCCGGACTCCAGGAGTTCGGCGACCGAGATGTCGGTCGGGCTCTGCAACCGAGCTGCGATCACCGCGTAGGCGCCGACCGCGACGATCGAACTCACCAGACCGAGCAGGATGGTCACCGGGCTCCAGATGTCCATGCGGTGGTCGACGGCGCCGGCGATGTACAGGCCGACGGCGGTGCCGATGATCGAGAGCACCATGCAGGTGGTCGTGTTCAGTCGTGCCCGCCGGCGCAGTAGCCACTTCGCGACGGAACCGAAGAGCCAGGCCACGATCAGGACGAGCACCAGCGCCGTCGCGGTGGCCCACACCGGTATGGCGAACTCCAGGGATCCGATGTTTCCGCGGTCGGGGTCGGCCAGTTTGCTCAGGTCGGTTCGCACTCGGACAGTCTAGAAAGGACGAAACCCCGGCCGCGATGCGCGACCGGGATTTCTCGGGGAGTGGACTGTCAGACGGCGTCGCCGCCGTCGATGCTGCCGAAGTCGCCAACCTCGACATTGCCCTCGTCGTCGACGGCGGTGTCGAAGGTGCCGTCGCCATCGGTGTCGGCGACCGCGAGGTCGGTGTAACCGTCCCCATCGGTGTCGGCCTCGATGACATCGATCTCGCCGTCGGCGTCGGTGTCGTAGGCGATGGAATCGGCCTGGCCGTCGCCGTCGGTGTCGAGGACGGCATCGGTGACGCCATCGCCGTCCACGTCGGTCAGGGCGGCGTCGATGGTGCCGTCACCGTCGGTGTCGACGAGTACTGCGTCTGCGGGGATCTCGCTCATGGTGTTTCCTTCCAGGGAATCCTGTGGGTGGTGTTTGTCGTGCTCTGGTTACTTGGAGAGGAACCGGGCGGTGTTTGTTCCCTGGGCGGAGTCGGTCATCCGATGAGATGATCTGGGCCGCCGGTTGAGCACGAGGATGAGCGTAACCGCGGACCGAGTGGCCTCCCATAATTCAACTGGCTGAAACATGGTTCAGCAGAACAGAATTCGTTAACAGAAAGCAACGACTGCTAACGCAGGTCCGCGAGCAACTCCGAAAGGATGGACCGTGCGCGCGAGATGCGGCTGCGAACGGTCTGCAGGCCGATGCCCTGTGCTTCGGCGATCTCGGAGTAGCTCAGCTCGCCGTAGACCCGCAACACGAAGGTGGCCCGATACGCGTCCGGGACCTGCGACAACGCCTCCTGGATGCGGTCGGAGACGACGACCTGCTGTGCGACGTCGAGGGAACTGATCGGGTCGTGGTCGTGGTCGTGGTCGTGGTCGTCGATGTCGTCGGCGTCGGATCGTTTGCGGATGCGCGCGAGCGCCGCATTCGACCCGATCCGGTACAGCCAGGTCGACAGTTGCGCGTCGCCCCGGAAGGTGCCGATCGCGCGCCACGCGGCGACCAATGCGTCCTGAAGAGCGTCCTCGGCGTCGTGCTGATTGCCGGTGATGCGTAAACAGATGGCCCACAGCCGATCCCGATGCTGTTCGACGAGCATGGTGAACGCCTGCTGGTCGCCGGAGCGCGCACGTTCGAGAAGGTCTGCGCCCGATTCGGATTCGTCGGTCAACGAATACACCTCCGAAGTGTCCATCCTCAGAAGTCGTCGCCGAGGTTCGAGTCGTCGAAAGTCATTTCACCGAATGACTCGTCGCTGACGTCGTCGTCGCTGCCGAAAACGTCTGGGGTGTCGAAGGTGTCGTCCAGACCCCGGCCGAGATCGTCATCGAACCAGACGAGTCCGGACCCGTCGGCAGATTCCTCATCGAGAGGATCCGGGCCGGGCGCGGCGGTCAGGTCCTCGGTCAGTTCATGGGACGGGTCGAAGGCGGTCTCGACCGCGGAATCCCAGGTCGCAGCCGGTACGGCCAGCTCGCTCGGCGGGTCGCTCTCGCGCAGCCAGGACTCGAAGTCGTCCCGGTCGAGGGGGTCGTCCCCGCTGGTGTCGTTGTCGGTCATGGTGTTCGGCTCCTGCTCGGATCTGCGACGCACGCGGCGCCGGCCCGGATACCGTCATCCGGTCGACTGTCAGGACGTCGACGGTCATGGACAATTCTCGTCACGTGACTAGGAGTGTCGACGACGCGGAAATGTTCCCGGCGCCGAGGATACGACGCAACATCACGCGGCGATGTTCGTGAACTGGAGGACCGATCAGTGGAGCAACACCTGACCGTGCGGGGTCGCGTGGAGCAGTTGCTCGACGAGGTCGCCCCGCTCGCACCCGATCCCACGCTCGTCAGTTCCCTGCGTGCGCAACTGGCGGACCCGCTGACCGTCGCGCTCGTCGGACGTGTCAGCGCCGGCAAGTCGACGCTGCTGAACGCACTGGTCGGCGACCGCGTCGCACCCACCGATCGCGCCGAGTGCACCAAGGTCGCCGCGCTCTACACCGAGGGCAATCCGCAGCGCGTCGAGGTCGTCGGCCTCGACGGCACCGTCACCGAGATCCCCGGAACCATGCGCGGCGACCTCGGGCGCAAACCCGAAGACATCGACCACGCCGTCGTGTACACCCCGTCCCGCCTGCTCCGCGAGCGGTTCCGCGTCATCGACACCCCCGGGCTGTCGGGCTTCACCGACACCGCCGAGATCGCCACCCGCCGTGTCTTCTCCGGCGAGGGCCGCCTCCCGCGACCCGACGTCATCCTGTTCCTCCTCGACGACGCCGCGGGCCCCAAGGCCGACGAGGTGCAATTCCTCTCCGACGCCGGGGCGTCGGCGCAGAACACGATCCTGGTCATCTCCCATGCCGATCTCATCGCCGCCGACAACCCGATGCTCAAGGCGCAGGAGATCGCCCGACGCGTCTGGCGGCGGTTCCCGGCGATCGCGGGTGCCGTGGTCGCGGTGTCGGGACTGATGGCCGAGGCCGGGGTCTGCGGGGTCACCGAACGCGAGACGGCGCAGATCTCTCGACGCGGACTCCTCGAATCCTGGGAGCTGCTGACCATCCTCGACGGCGCCGCGCCGCCACCTCCGGGGCTCGACGTCGACCTGCTGGGCCGGCTCGAAGAGCTGGTCGGTACCTACGCGATGGACGCCGGGGCCGACGCTGCTCGCCAGGGTGCGCGTGCGTATTGCGAATGGCTGCACCGGGTCTCGGGGATCGACGAACTGCGCCTCGCGATCGGCCGTCGCTTCCTCGCGGCCGGTGACATCCTCAAGGCCCGCACCGTACTCGCCGAACTCCGCGAGGCCGCCTATCGCAGTGCACGACGCGACGTCTTCCTGGAGGCGATCGAGGAGGCCGAGACCGCTCCCGAGTTGCACCGGCTGCGCGAGGTCGCCGCCCTGGAGGCGCTCGCCCGCTGGCAACCCGACAGCGACCTCATCGGCGAGCTGAACCTCGTCGTCGCGAGTCGCGATGTGCGCCTGCTGTTGTCGCTGCCGCCCGGCGCCGCGCCACCGCAGATCGCCGACGCTGCGAAGGCGCGCGCCACCGACTGCCGCACGCGACGCGCCTTCGCCGCGACGTCGGCCGAGAAGGAGGCGTTGCTGGTGCTCGAACAGACCTATCAGCTGGTGCGCCGTGGGCGGTGGACCGCGTGAACAAGTCGGTTGCCCCCACCCCCGACGCCACGCTGCGGGCCGCCGTGGACATGCTGCGCAAGCACGGCGAGGACGCCATCGCCGACCGCGCTCTCCGCGTGCGGGACCGGCCCGCACCGCAGGGCACCGTTGTGGTGATCGGCGAGGTCAGCCGCGGCAAGAGCTCCCTGGTCAACACCCTCGTCGGCGTGAGTGGACTGGCACCGGTCGACACCGAGATCACCACCTCGGTCTACGTCCGGTTCACCCCCGCGACCGAGGATCTGCCCGTCGGCTCGGCGCTCATCGAGTTCCCCGGTGCCACCCACCGCATCCCGGTCGCCGACCTCGCCGACTGGATCACCGTCGGCGCCCACTACGCCGCGGGTGTCCCAGCCGAACGCCTCGCACCCGGCGCCGCAGTCGATTCCGTTCTCGTTCCGCCTGTTTCGGCGCGCGTCGCCGTCGACTCGTCCCTGCTCCCAGGAGTCACCATCGTCGACACCCCGGGCGTCGGGTCACTGGTTCCCGAACATGTCGAAGCCGCGGTGAGCGCGGCCCGCGGCGCGTCGGTCCTCGTCATGGTGTGTGATGCGACGGCACCGCTGTCGGCCCCCGAACTCGCGTTCCTGTCCAGCGTCAGCGAGGAGGTCGCCTCGGTGGTCCTGGTGGTCACCAAGACCGATCTGGTGATGCGACAGTGGCGCACCATCGTCGCCGAGAACCGGAAACTGATCGGCGCCAACGCCCCTCGCTTCGCACATATCCCGATCATCGGCGTCTCCAACCGCATCGCCGAACAGGCCGCCGCCATCACCGACCCCGAGCGCCGCGACCGCGCCCTCGCCGCGTCGGGCATCCCCGAACTCGTCGACGCACTCACCCCGCTCGTCGCCGACGGCGCGGCGTCGCCGGAACGCAATGCGCTGCAACTGGCCTTCGCCGGCCTCGACGATGTGCGCAAACGCCTCGTCCTGGAAATGAAGGCCGCCACCGCGACCCCCGCCGAACGCGCCGACATCGAGGCCGAACGAGATCGCCTGCAGCGCCTCAAGGATCGACGACGCGAGTGGCGCGCCCGGCTCAACCAGGACATCACCGCCGCGTCGTTGCAGACCGAGGACCTGATCCGCGACCGCTTCGACAAACTCCTCGGCCAATGGTCGACGCGCATCGACAAGCTCCGCTTCTACGAACCCCACCGCGCCGGACAGGAACTGATCGGACAGATGACCGTCGACCTCGAGGCCGCAGCCCGCGAGGTCAGCGCATTCTTCGTCGCCGGGATCGAGCGGATCGCCGACCGTCTCTTCGCCGACGCCACCATCTCCGGCGAGCTCGTCGACCGGATCTCCGGCAACGTGTCCGACCTCAAGCTGCGTGAGCAGGAGGGGATCTCGCCGTGGAAGAACATGGTCGACCCGGTGCTGCTGTCGATCGTCGCCGCCGGTGGCCCGCTGGCCATCATCCCGGTGGTCAACGTGGTGGCCGTGCCGGTGTGGGCCGGTGTGGTGGTCGGTTTCCGGGCGTCGAAGGTCGGCAAGGAGAACCACCGAAAGTGGCTGACCAAGGCGGTCAACGACATGAAGGCCGACGTGCGGTCGCAGCTGCAGTCGATCAAGTCCGATGCGAGCGCCGACCTGCAGATCGCCTACGACGAACTGCTCGAACGACTCCTCGCCGAGTCGACGAAGATCATCAACGACGCCGCGGTCGAGGCCAAGAAGTCGGCTGCCGACCGGGAGAAGACCGCCGCCGATCTGCGCACCCAGATCGTGGCGGTCGACAACGTCCGCAAAGCGATCGCCCGAGTCCTTCGGGCGCCCACCGGATGAACACCGGTCGATTGTGTAGCCATGTGCCCCAGGGCAGATGGTGGGAGGTGGTCAGGTGACACAGGAGAGCCGCCGTCGACTCTGCATCGACTTCGGTACCAGCAACACGGCGGCCGCATACCGCGTCGGACTGGCCGAACCCGTCATCGTGCCCCTGGGGGCCGGCGGTCCCGCGATGCCGTCCGCGGTGTTCGCCGACGACCGCGGGATCGTCGTCGGGCACGACGCCGTGCATCGCCGCGTACAGGCGCCCGACGCCTACGAGGACTCCCCGAAGTCGCGGATCGACGAGGGCGAGATCGAACTCGGCGACCGGTTCTGGCCGGTCGAGGACCTCATCGGCGCGGTCCTGCGGCACGTGCACCGGACCGCACTGCGCCACAGCGGACTTCCGGAGTTCGACTCGATCATCCTGACCCACCCCGACAAGTGGAGCGAACGCCGCAAAGGTGTGCTCCGACGCGCCGCCGAGCGCGCGGGCATCTCCGCCGACCGGCTGCGCATCGCCTCGGAATCCCTGGCCGCCGCTTGGTATTACGTCTACCGCGGCCACGACGTCACGGGCGGCGAGCGGATGTGCGTCTTCGACTTCGGCGCCGGCACCTGCGATGTCGCCGTCCTCATCCGCGCCGGGGCCGACGGTTTCACCGTCACCGGGTCCGGCGGTGACAACCACCTCGGAGGCCGCGACCTCGATGCCCGCATGACGCGGTGGGTGCTCGAGGAGGCCGCCGAGATCGACCCCGAACTCCCCGCCCGCCTCCGCGCCCCGGCTGCCGCCATCGCCCTCGCCGACCATGTCCGTTCGGCCAAGGAAGCCCTCTCCGACACCGCGCAGGCCGTCATCGAACTGCCCGGCACCCGGCACACGCTGCTGCTGACCCGCCGCGAGTTCGAGTCGATGATCGCGCCGTTCGTGGACCGCGCCGTCGAACTGACCCGCGACGCCATCGCCCGCGCCGACGCCGCCGGTACCGGACCGAAGGGGCCGGTCATCGTCTACGTGACCGGCGGGACCAGCAGCATCCCGATGCTTCAGTCGGCCTTGTCGTCGGTGGGGCGTGTCGCCCGGATCGGCGACCCCAAGGTCGTCGTCGCCCAGGGCGGCCTGCTGCGATCGACCAACGTCGACGTCCACGACGCCGCGGGTGCCCAGCAGTACGCGGCCAGTCCCGCCGATCCGCCGACGCCGGCGACGGTCGATGCCTCCGCCCGCCGGATCGCGTTTCCGACCGTCCCGTCGGGTGCCGTCATCTCCGGTGTCCTGGCCCGCAGCGGTCAGGTCGTGCGCGCGGGGGAGCCGCTCGCCACGCTCGACTCGCCGTCGGGCCGGTTGACGCTCGATGCCCCGGTGGCGGGCACCCTGCACGGACTCGACCTGCGTCCCGGCGTCGTCGCACAGCCGGGCGTCGTCTTCGGCGCCGTCGGTCCGGCCGACCTCCGGCCCGAACAGTGGTCGCAGCTCCACCGTGCCCCGGCCGGCATCACCGCCGCGCCACCGGTGGTACCGCCCCAACCGGTGTATGCGCCACCGCAGCCGAGGTACGCCCAACCCCAGCCGGCGTATGCGCCCGGTTATCCGCCGGTGAGTCCGGCCGCGGCGCAACCTGTTCCGGCGTCGTCGTCGGGTATCAACACCTACGGCCTGGCCGGACTGATCCTCGGCATCCTCGGATTCCCGATCTGCCTCGGCACGATCGTCGGCATGGCAGTCACCGTGATCGGTCTCAACCGGGCGGAGGGGCCCCGCGGTCCCCTGCTGATGACGGCACTCGGCGTGAACATCCTCGGCACCATCGCGTGGATCGCACTTCTCATCTGGAGCTTCGCCTCCGGCTGACGGCGCCCCGGACCCTCACGGCGGCGGGACCTTCGGATCGGCCGCGATGACCTTCGACTCACGTTCGACGCGGGCTCCGCGACGACGATGGGAGGTGCCGGAGGTGTTGGCGTCGTCGCCGTACGAAGGAGTTCACCATGACCGATTCGACCGCACCGATCGTCGTCGGAGTCGACGGCTCCGACTGTGCACTGATGGCCGTCCGCTGGGCTGCGGCGGCCGCCTCCCGCGAGAAGCGTCCGCTGCGTGTGCTGTCCGCGGTCGGCATCATCCCGGGGGCGTACGCGCCGACCGCGATGATGACGTCGGATGTCGTCATCGAGGCGATGCAGTCCGACGCCCGGCGCGCGGTGGAGTCCGGGACGGCGGTGGCGAAGGAGACTGCCCCCGACGTGCCGGTCGACGGCAAGGTGGTCGGCGGTTCACCGTTGCTCGCGCTCCGACACGCATCCGGCCAGGCGCACCTCTTGGTCGTGGGCCGTCGCGGCGTCGGTGGCGTCCGTGGGCTGCTGCTCGGTTCCGTGAGCAACGACGCGGCAATCCATGCCGAATGCCCGGTCGTCGTCGTGGGCGGCCCACCACCCACCGCCGGGCCGGTGGTCGTCGGCGTCGACGGTTCGCCGACCTCCACCGCCGCCATCGGCCACGCCTTCCGACAGGCCGACCTGCTGCAGACGTCTCTGCTCGCGGTGCACACGTTCGGCGGATTCTCCGGCACCGCGTTCTACGGCGACCAGCACCAGATCATCCGCCAGCTCCGGGATGAGGGGGAGGAGTTGCTGGGCGAACAACTCGCCGGCTATCCGGAGGATTACCCGGACGTCAAGATCGAACGACGTGTCGAGATCGGTTCGCCCGCAGATGCTCTCGTCGATGCCGCAGAGACCGCCCAGCTGGTCGTCGTGGGCACGCGTGGCCGCGGCGGAATCCGCGGTCTCCTGCTGGGATCGACCAGCCGGGCGGTCCTGCAGGTCGCGCAGTGCCCGGTGATGGTCACCCACACCGCCCCCTGACGCGGAGACCGTGGTGACGGCGAAGCGCACCGTGGTCGCCTACGCGAGTGCGCACGGATCGACGGAGGAGATCGCGGACAGGATCGCCGACGGCCTGCGTGCCGGTGGCGCGACGGTTCAATTGTGCGACCTCACCGCCGACGGTCCGCAGGACCACACCGCCCTTGGCGCCGACCATCTCGTCATCGGCAGCGCGATCCACAACGCGCAGTGGCTGCCCGCCGCCGAGCGGTTCGCCGAGATGGTGGCGAACGAACGCGACGGCCCCGTGTGGGCGTTCTCGGTTTGCTCCGTCGGAGCGACCTCCACCTTCCTGTCGCCCCGGGTGGCCGGCTTCCTCCGATCGCATACGCCGCTGCCGCGCGCCGTCGCGGAGATCGAGGAGAAGGGACTCCTGCGTTCCCATCGGGCCTTCGCCGGTGCCATCGGCAAGGGGTACTGGCGGGGATTCGGACGAATCCTGTTCCGCCTCATGGGCGGTCGCTACGGTGATGCGCGCGACTGGGACGACATCGATCGGTGGACCCGACAGGTCGTCGACGACGACCGGTGAGGCAGGGTCGGATCAGACGGGTCGCCACCACGACCCGTCTGGTCCGCCGTGCGCTCCGTCCAACAGCGATTCCCGCGTGCTGTCGCCGACGACGTGGAACCGGATGGAGTCCCGTCGACTCACGACCATGAGCGGCCACCAGAGAGCACGCACGTAGTCGACCGCGCTGTCGTAACCGTCCCACTCGTAGACGCCCCGGTACACGTGATCGGCGTCGGCCGTCATCCACAGCTTCGACACGAATCCGTCGAAACCGGCGAACAAGACGGTGTTGCAGACGCTTTCGAGCCGGAACAACCGATGCACGAACCGGTTGCCGCCCACCCAGCGCAACCGGAACGCGACGACGAGCGTGACCGGTTCGGTGACCGGGCCGTTGCTGCGGACGGTCTCCCGGTAGACGGTGGCCCGTGTTCCGTCGGCGAAGGCGATGACCCGACCGAGGTTCGTCGACGGCTGATGCAGTCGTCGCTGCCGTAGCGATCGTGCGACGTCCACCAGACACCGTCCGAAGGCGGCGAGCGCCTGCGGCCACGGGAGCGGTTGTGGGGTGGACATCTTCTGCACCGTTTTCTCGTCGACGTCTCCGCGGGGACCCGACACAGTCATTCGACGCCACGAACGCACCTCGACGAAGAGACCTTGGTCATCGCGGTCGTCGCCGTTGGTCACTAGGGCTCGCGTCGCGAGAAGAGAATCGTGAGCGTATGAGGCACGTACTGACCTTCGCCGAGCTGGGACTCGAGCAGATGATGGTGGTCGGCGGCAAAGCCGCGAACCTGGGCGAACTCATCAAGGCCGGGCTGCCGGTACCCGACGGCTTCGCGCTGACCGCCGACGCGTTCGCGGAGTCGATGCGCGACGGCGGGGTGTACGACGACCTGGCCGCCACCCACCGCGAGGCCCTGTCGGCGGTCGGTGACGATGCCCGGCTCGCCGACCTGAGCCACCGGATGGCCGAGATGGTGACCAAGGTCGGCATCACCCCGCGGGTCGTCGACGAGGTGCTCGCCGCATATCGGAACCTCGACACCGACTCCGACGGGTCCGGCGCCAACGTGGCGGTGCGGTCGTCGGCGGTCGGGGAGGACGGCAAGGACGCATCGTTCGCGGGCATGAACGCGTCGTTCACCAATGTCGGTTCCGCCGAAGAACTCCTGGGCGCGATCGTGCGGTGCTGGGCGTCGCTGTTCTCCCCGCGGGTCGTCTCCTATCGAGCCGAGAAGGGTCTGTCCTCGGATCCGCTCATGGCGGTGGTGGTGCAGAAGATGGTGGCGTCGGAGGTCGCTGGGATCGTCTTCACCGCCGACCCCGTCACCGGCGATCCCGACCATCTCGTCGTCGAGGCCGTCGAGGGACTCGGTGAAGCGGTGGTGTCCGGTGCGGTCACCCCCGACACCTTCCTGGTGGCGAGGTCGGACTGTTCGGTGCTCGAGACCAGCATGGGCAACCAGGAGTTCCGGATCGTGCGGGGCAACGACGGTCACGACCGCCGCGAGCCGGTGGCGCCGGGGAGGACGACGCCGGTCATCGACACCACGACCGTGCAGACGATCGCGCGGATGGCCCTGCGAGCCGAACGGCACTATGCGCGCCCGCAGGACATGGAGTGGGCGATCGATTCCCAGCACCGGATCTGGATCGTCCAGTCCCGGCCGATCACCACCGGCGTGGACACCCCGGACGAGTCGCCGAAGCCGGTCCTGGTGCGCGGTCTCGCGGCCGCCCCGGGCATCGCGAGCGGCGAGGTCCGCATCCTGCATTCCCCGCGCGACGGACACGAACTCGTCGACGGCGAGGTGCTCGTCGCGCCGATGACCGACCCCGACTGGCTGCCGACCATCCGGCGCGCCTCGGCCGTGGTCACCGACCGTGGCGGCATCACCTGTCACGCGGCGATCGTCGCCCGCGAGGTCGGGGTCCCGTGCATCGTCGGAACCCGAACGGGCACCAAGGTTCTCACGGCCGGATCGGTGGTGACGGTCGACGGTGGCTCCGGCGAGGTCAGGTCCGGTCGTGTCGCCCCGCAGCGGGCCACGGTGTCCGAGGCCCCGGCATCGTCCCCGACGCAGGGGCAGCCGGCCGTGGTGACGGCGACCAAGGTCTACGTCAACCTCGGGTCGCCCGAGCACGCCGCCGAGGTCGGCGCGACCGACGTCGACGGCGTGGGTCTGCTCCGAGCCGAGTTCATGCTCACCGAGGCGTTGTCGGGGCGGCACCCGCGCGCGGTCATCGCCGCCGGCGAGGCCGAGGCGGCCGTCTCGGCCATGGCAGAAGTACTGGGACGCATCGCGGGACCGTTCGGTACCCGACCGGTGGTGTACCGGACAACCGACCTGCGCACCAACGAGTTCCGCGGACTCGAGGGCGGAGCGGAGTTCGAACCCGAGGAACGCAACCCGATGATCGGTTTCCGCGGCTGCTACCGGTATGTCTCGGAACCCGAGGTCTTCCGGCTCGAACTCACGGCCCTCGCGCGGGCCCGGGAGACGCACCCCAACCTGCACGTGATGCTGCCCTTCGTCCGGACCCGCTGGGAACTCGAACGCTGCCTGGAACTCATCGACGAGAGTCCACTCGGTCGACAGCGCGGCCTACATCGCTGGGTGATGGCCGAGGTGCCGTCGGTGATGTACTGGCTCCCCGAATACGTACAGGCCGGCATCGACGGGGTGTCGATCGGCAGCAACGACCTCACCCAGCTGATCCTCGGCGTCGACCGCGACTCCGAATCCTGCGCCGAACTGTTCGCCGGCAGCGACCCGGCCGTCCTCGACGCGATCGCGACGATCATCTCCACCGCCCGCCGCTGCGGCATCACCTCGTCGCTGTGCGGGCAGGCACCGTCGACCAACCCGGACTTCGCCGAACGCCTCGTGCGGATGGGGATCACCTCGGTGTCGGTCAATCCCGACGCCATCGCAACCACCCGGCTACACGTCGCCCGCGCCGAACAGCGACTGCTCGTCGAGGCGGTCCTCGACCGACCCGGACGGTAGGCCTCGGCGGGTGGTTCCTGCAGTTCTGGGCATTGCGACCCTGTTGTCCGCGGATCTCGAGGAGGATCGTGGACCTCACCGGCGCGTGAGCAGGCCGACGTGCCCGATCTTCGTCTGCCCCGCGCGGCGGTCTCCTGAGTGAAGGGAGGATGGCAGATGAGAGCTGTTGAGCGCGCCGCCATTCGTGTCCACATCCTGGGTATCGGCCTGAACGAAGACGCGTCAGACCATCGGATACTCGACGAACTCCAGCGCCGCGGTTATCGCCTCCAGCCCGGCGAGCTCCGGTCGGTGCTCGACGAACTCGTCGGGCGCGGGCTCGTCGGCATCTGTGAGGCGCCGGCGGGGTATCCGGGGCGTCGAACCTACGAGACCACCCCGGCCGGCCGGATGTCCTGGGCGCAGGAATGTCGCGCCCTGAGCAAACTCACGCACGAGGTGTTCGGGACCCGCCTACCTCCGTTGCCGCCGCATGTCGGCATCGACGACTCGCAGGCCTGGTTGTCGACGCGGGACCTCGAGGACGCCGAGGACGGCTGAGCAGCAGGTTCGAGAGGATCTCACCGATGGCTGTCGATGTCGAACTCGCGCCACTCGGCCTCCCACCGCCGCATCCGATGCCGGTCGGCGGCCGCCCGGACGAGCAGGACCAGCCCCCACCAGCCCATCGCGGTCAGCATCACGACGCCAAGCCCGGCCATGACACCCTCGACGACGGCATCGGTGTGGGTGACCGGCGGGTCTGTGACGTGCTGCTCGTCGTCGAGCCAGATGATGCGGACCCGGCCCACGCGGTCGTGCCGCTCGGCGTCCACCTCGGCGGTCAGGCGGGCGCCGTCGGGCCGCCGCCACGCGACGACCGTCGGATCGCCGTCCTGCCGCGGTGTCGCGATGACGGTCGCACTCACCGACTGCCGCGGTCCCTGAACCTCCGCGACCGCTTTGTGCGCGGCGTACGTGTTGCCGCCGATGGTCAGGGCGACGAGCACGCCCGCCAGCGCGGACACGAGCAGCGCCACGAGCACGAGTGATTCCACCCGGTCCATCGGTCTGACGAGCCGGTTCGACGAGGCGTGCATGAGCCGCCAGCTGTGCAACTCGCGGGAGAGGAAGCGCAGCATGAAGAGTCCCTCCGTCGAAGCCCTCTTCATCGAGTGAAACCCGTCCGCCGCGCGAAGGGAAGGGTCTTCCGTCGCGGATTGTCCGCGACACCTTTTTCGGCCTTCAGTCGATCGACTCACACTTTTCCGTAATTCGAGCTATGGTGATCGTGCGCTTCGTTAACGGCATCGAAGGGGGTGCTCGAAGCGTAGGGGGTCAACACCGGGGTGGGCAGATTCCACACCGGAGCATTTGTGGTCTACGTGTGTGGAGGGCTCAGTTGACCAGTACTCTCTCGGCGCGCGCATCCAAGCGCAGCACCAGAAAATTTCTCGAACCGTCGGCAATCGCCGAAGCCATCGCCATCGAGCAGCACATCGTGTTGGCCGGATATCAGGCGCTGACCCATTACTCGTCCACTTTCGGACTGACCGAACATCTGGTCCGGGAGATCGACGACGCGGCGCGACGCCATCAGGCGATCGTCTCGCAGTTGCGGCGGATGCATACGGATGCGCTTGCCGCCGAATCCATCTCGTCTGCACATAAAGAAGCCCTGGCCGCGCTGGGGCTCCTCGAGCCCAGCCGGGCCGAGGCTGTCGGCGTCACCCCGCCGCGCCCGGTGCAGGTGTGCCACATCATCCAGTCGCATCCGGGTCGCCTCGGGGATCCCGCCTCGCGGGCGATCGTCTCGCTGGCCTTCCTGCTCGTCGCGGTGCATGCGCTGACCGATCCGACGAACTGCGGAACCGCTTCTCCGTCACTCAATCTCGTGCCGCCGCCGCTGCACCGCGACCGGGCGCTGCTCGAGAAGGTGCTCGTCCACGCGGTGGCCGCTTTCGATGAGGCGTCGACCACGGAGCTGACCGGGTACATCTGTGAGGCCAGTGCGTCATTCGCCGGCTGGTCGACGGAGACCCAGCGCGGATTGTCGGTGCTGCGGTACAACCCGCATTCGCTGCGTTCGTCGTGCCGGAGCGTTGGACTCGGCGAGATCGACGCCCGTATCGTCGGCTGACGCCGCCGTCTGACCGCACCGTCTGAGCGCCGGTCCGTGGTTACCCTGGCGGGGTGACCACGTCGGTTTCGCAACGCTACCGCTGGCTGTTGCACGTCGACCTCGACCAGTTCCAGGTCTCGGTCGAGCGACTGCGCAGTCCGGAGCTCGTCGGTGTCCCGGTCATCGTCGGGGGCAACGGCGACCCGACCGAGGCCCGCAAGGTCGTGACCTGCGCGTCCTATGAGGCGCGGGATGTCGGCGTGCGGGCCGGGATGCCGCTGCGTGCCGCATACAAGAAGTTGCCCGACGCGGTGTACCTTCCCCTGGACATGGGAGCGTACGACGCTGCCTCGGCCGACGTCATGGACGTGCTGCGCGGAACCGGTCACCCCGTCGAGGTGTGGGGCTGGGACGAGGCGTACCTCGGCGTCAGCGTGCGGGGCGCCGAGGTCGACCCGTTCGACGACGCCGCCATCGTCGACTTCGCCGAACGGGTACGGCAGAAGATCCTCGAACGGTGCGGCCTGACCAGCTGCGTTGGTATCAGCGACAACAAGCAGCGCGCGAAGATGGCCACCGGTTTCGCCAAGCGGCCGCCCGGAGCCGCACCCGACGACGGCGTCGGCGCGCCACGCGTGTTCCTGCTCGACGACCGCAACTGGCTGGACCTGATGGGTCAGAGGCCGACTCGCGACCTGTGGAGTGTCGGGCCGAAGACCTCGGCCAAACTCGCCGCCAACGGTGTCGAGACCGTCAACGACCTCATCGCGACACCCCGCGACGACCTGATCGCCACCTTCGGTCCGCACCAGGGGAATTGGCTGTACGTCCTGTGCCGCGGCGGTGGTGATTCGACGATCACCGCCGAACCGTGGCTCGCCCGGTCGCACTCCAAGTCGCGGACCTTCGCCACCGACATCTCGGAACCGTCCGAGATGCGCACCGCGGCCGCCGAACTGCTGCGTGAGCTGCTCGATCAGGTCGTCGCCGAGGAACGCCTACCGTTCCGCGTCGCGGTGACCGTCCGGACCACGACCTTCTACACGCGCACCAAATCTCGAAAACTCCCCGCGCCGAGTCTCGACTTCGATCAGCTCGAAGCGGTGG
Organism: Gordonia sp. GN26; assembly: GCF_054823965.1. NCBI lineage: Bacteria > Bacillati > Actinomycetota > Actinomycetes > Mycobacteriales > Gordoniaceae > Gordonia > Gordonia sp. GN26. The sequence goes on from NZ_JSYC01000065.1 coordinate 38,209, forward strand.
TCGCCGACCTGCTCACCAAGTTCGACATCGACCGTCCGGTCCGCCTCCTCGGTGTCCGCCTTGATCTGGTGACCGATGAGGAGGCCCCCGCCGGTTGAGTAGGCGAGGAGCTTG
>NZ_JSYC01000066.1:0-33911 GCF_054823965.1 Gordonia sp. GN26
GTGGTTCTGGATGTTCTCCAGGAACTCCACGAGGTCGAACCGCGGCATGATCACCAGCGATCCACGGGCCGCGAGAGCCGCGTTGAGCAGCACGGTCATGCCGTAGATGTGGAAGAACGGCAGCACCGCGATCACCACGTCGTCGGCGGTCATGCCCTGCAGCGGACGGAGCTGCGCGACGTTGGCCACCAGGTTGCGATGAGAGAGCGCCACGCCCTTGGGGTTTCCGGTCGTTCCCGAGCTGTAGGGCAGAACCGCGACGTGGGTGCTCGGATCGAAGGAGACGTCCGGCGCCGGGAGGTTCGCACCGAGCAGGTCGATCGCATTCGGGTGACCCGAGGCGTCCTGCCCCTCACCGTCCAGGACGATCAAACTCTCCGCCGACAGTCCCACCTCGTCGGCGGCCGCCTTGGCCTGCTCGAACATCGGCGAGATCGTGACCAGCATCTTGGCGCCCGAATCCCGGAGCTGCTTGGCGATCTCGGACGCGGTGAACAGCGCGTTGATCGTCGTCGCCGTCGCGCCCGCCCGCAGGATGCCATGGAACACGGTCGCGAACGCCGGGATGTTCGGCGAGAGGATGCCCACCACGTCCCCGACCCCGATCCCGCGCGACGCCAAGGCGCCGGCCGCGGCCTCGATCTGGCCGACCAGCTGGCCGTAAGTGGTCGTCGACCCCGACTTCGGGTCCACCAGGGCGATCCGCTCGCGGTCCTCGTCCGCGACCGACCCGAACAGGTAGTCGAAAACACTCACATCGGGGATCTCGACATCGGGGAAAGGACTCGTGAAGCTCATGGCACCTCCGGTGGTGGGTCGGTTTCGCCCGCACACCGTATCAACACACATTGACACGGTGTGACCTGGACCTCTCCATCCAACCAAATCCCCGCGCCGAGGTGTGACAACCCCTGCCGACACCGACGCCGATGAAGGCAGACCAAACCCTCCCGCTGTCGGGGAGGCTGTGGAGAAACCTGACAGCGAACGTCAGTCCTCGGACGCGGGCCCACCGTCTCCGCTCGAGGCCTGTGCGCCCTCGACCACGGACTCGCCTGGGACGTAACGCCCTTCGAGCGGGGCGCCGGCCTCGGGCAGCGCCTCCTTGTCGATGAGGTGCTCGAAAGCCAGCAGATTGCGCAAGGATTCACCGCGCGAGACGCGCCACGCCCACTCGCGCTGGATCGAGGAGAGGAAGCCGAGTTCGAGCAGGGTGTTGAAGTCGCCGTCGGCGGCCTCGAGGACCTGCCCGAGGACGCGGTCGAGTTCGTCGGAGCCGAGCGCGTCGGCCGAGATCCGGCCGACGAGATAGATGTCGCCGGTGTTGTCGATGGTGTAGGCGACGCCGTACAGCCGACGGTTCCGCTTGAGCAGGTACTTGTAGACGCCCGCGTGGTTCTCGTCGGGTCGGCGGCACACGAAGGCCTCGACCCTGACCCCGTGTTCGCTGGCGGTGAGCAGGACCGTCGTCTTGAGCTTCTGCTCGCCCGGGAGTTCCAGGATGACGTGGTCGACGTCGGCTCCACCACCACCCTTGCGCGAGTAGGCGATCTCGTTCTCGGTCAGTGTCTTCTCGAGCAGGTCGACGACCTCGGTGCGACTCACGACATCCTCTCGGTGGGAACGGGTACTGCGAGACCCTCAGGCGGTCACCCGATTGCGCCGCCGACGCCAGCGTCGGCGAGCCCGGGCGGGGCCGCCCGGTGTCTGTGCCGCCGCCTGCTCGGCATCCTTCTGGGCCGCATCGGTCTGGGCGGCGAAGGACTCCATCGCCCGGCGATAGCTCTCGATGAGCTGGTCCACCGTGTGCTCCCAGGAGAACTTCTCGGCGTGCCGGCGGGCGTTGCGGCCGAGTTCGGCCAGGCGATCAGGTTGCGCCAGAAGCTTTTCCAGAGCGTTCGTCCAGTCGCCGGGCACGTGACCGTTGACGAGCACACCGGTGCGGCCGTCGTCGACGGCGACGCCGAGACCGCCGACATTGGCGGCGATGACCGGCGTCCCACAGGCCTGCGCCTCGATGGCCACGAGACCGAAACTCTCGGAATGGCTGGGTACCGCGACCAGGTCCGACGCGCGGTACACCTGGCGGAGACGATCCGACGGTTGCGGCGAAAGGAAGGTGACGGACTCGGAGATCCCCAGTTCGGCAACCTGATCCATGAGCGCGGTGGGGCGCTGCAGCCCGGAGCCCGACGGCCCGCCGACGATCAGGAGCCGCAGCCTGCGCCCGGACGCGACGGCGTCCTTGATCAGCGGCGCCATCGCGGTGACGAGGAGGTCGGGGGCCTTCAGCGGCTGGATCCGTCCCACGAACGTCACGATCGTCTCGTCGGGATCGAGACCGAGGATCGACCTGGCCTCGGCCGACGAGCCCGGCGTGTAGCACTCGAGGTCGGCGCCCGGCGTCACCACGTCGATGCGGTCGGCATCGGCGTCGTACATCGAGAGCAGTTCCGCCGCTTCGGTTTCGGTGTTCGCGACCAACCGGTCGGCCTCGCCCACCACCTGCTGCTCGCCGATGACGCGCAGCTGCGGCTCGGCGGTGTCGCCCTCGGCCAGGGCGGCGTTCTTCACCGCGGCGAGGGTGTGGGCGGTGTGCACCAGCGGCACGCCCCAGCGGTCGCGCGCCAGCCAGCCGACCTGCCCGGACAGCCAGTAGTGGGAGTGGATCACGTCGTAGTGGCCCGGCGCCTGCGCCGCCTCGGCGCGGAGGACGCCCGCGGTGAAGGCGCAGAGCTGGGCGGGGAGGTCTCGCTTGTCGAGACCCTCGAACGGGCCGGCGACGACGTGGCGGACGGTCACCCCCGGCGCGGCCGCGACCGACGGCGCGTCGGACGACGAGGTCGCCCGGGTGAAGATCTCGACCTCGATGCCGCGTCGGGCCAGTCGGATCGCCGTCTGCCAGACGTAGACGTTCATGCCGCCCGCGTCGCCGGTACCCGGCTGTGCCAACGGCGAGGTGTGCACGGAGATCAGCGCAACACGCCGCGGCAACGGACTCGAGGTCATGATCTCCACCTTAGAGAAATGACGACGGCGGTGACGCGCACCCTCCGCGTCGACCAGCGCACACCTCAGATCTCCCGCGGCTTCGCGTCGGGCCCGGCCATCCCCTACACTGTTTTCGGTAACGATTGTCATTTGCGTAAAGGGTGTCATGAGGAAAACGCTTCTGGCCGCGGCCGGAGTCCTGTCCGCCGCCGCGCTGGTGCTGGCCGGCTGCTCGAGCGACTCCGGAAACGGTGACGGCACCCCGACCGTGGTCACGTCGACCAACGTCTGGGGCGCGGTCGCCTCGGCCGTCGCCGGCGACAAGGCGACCGTCACCTCCGTCTACACCAGCACCGAGGGCGACCCCCACGAGTTCGAGCCGTCCGCCGCCGACACCGCGACGATCGCCGACGCCGACATCCTCGTCATGAACGGCGGCCACTACGACGCCTACATGGAGCAGGCCGCGAAGTCCTCGGGCGCCACCGTCGTCGACGCCTACGCCCTCACCCGCAGCGACGACCATGACGCGCACGATCACGATGCCGACGGCCACAGCGCAGACGACCACGCGGATCACGCCGAACACGACCACGGCGACGAGAACGAGCACGTCTTCTACGACCTGCCCGTCGTCGCGGAGGTCGCCGACAAGGTCGCCGACGCCCTCGCCGAGCAGGACCCGGAGAACGCGGGGACCTACCGCGCGAACGCCGAGACCTTCACTACCGGCATCGACGAACTGCGAGCCGAGGTCGCCGGCATCCGCACGGCGCACGACGGCACGAAGGTGGCCCAGACCGAACCGCTCGCGGGGTACCTGCTCACCGAGGCCGGCCTGATCGACGCGGCTCCGGCCGGGTTCACCCAGGCCGTCGAGGAGGGCCAGTCGCCGTCCGCCGCGGACCGCGCGGCCATGCAGGATCTGCTCGCCTCCCGCGGCGCCGCCGTCCTGATCTACAACGTCCAGGCCGTCGACCCGGTGACCCAGGCGATGCTCGACGTCGCGAAGTCCGCGAAGGTGCCCGTCGTCGAGTTCACCGAGACCCTCCCGGACGGCGTCACCGACTACCTCGTCTGGCAGCGCGCACAGATCGACGCGCTCGCGACAGCCCTCGACGCCGAGAAGGGGTGACCGCGATGACGGCGGGAACCGACCCGGTGGTCACGTTCTCGGGTGCGCGACTCGGCTTCGGCGACCGCGTGCTGTGGGACGACCTCGACCTGACGATCCGACCGGGTGAGTTCGTCGCCGTGCTCGGCCCCAACGGGTCCGGGAAGACCTCGTTCCTGCGCGTCCTGTTACGTCAGTACTCACTCGACCGCGGCACCGTCACGACCACCGACAAGATCGGCTACATCCCGCAGCAGCACGCCGACGAGGGCGACCCGATGGCCCTCCGGGGCCGGGACCTGGTCGGTTTCGGCGTCGACGGCAACCGGTGGGGACTCGGTCTGCGCGGCCGGTCTCGCCGCCGCGAGCTCGTCGACCAGGCACTCGCCGCGGTGGACTCGCTCCCCTACGCCGACGCCCCGCTCGGTGTCCTCTCCGGAGGCGAACAGCAGCGGCTGCGCGTGGCCCAGGCGGTCGTGAGCGATCCCGACCTCCTGCTGTGCGACGAACCGCTGGCGAGCCTCGACCCGACCAACCAGCAGGTGGTCGTCGACCTCATCGACCAGCGCCGCAAGCAGGCGGGAACGGCGGTCGTGTTCGTCACGCACGAGATCAACCCGATCCTCCCCTACGTCGACCGCGTGCTCTATCTGGTCGGCGGACGGTTCCGCGTCGGCACACCCGACGAGGTGATGACCACGGAGACGCTCAGCGAGCTGTACGGCAGCGACGTCGAGGTGCTCCGGGTCAACGGTCGCCTCGTCGTGATCGGCGGCGAGGATGCACACCACTGCGTCGACATCGCCGAAACCGGGAGTCAGCCCCTATGAGCGTGACTCCGCTGGCCGCCGAACGCCAGTTCAGCGACCTCTGGGACTTCTCGACGACCATCGACCTGCTCGGCTACGACTTCATGCAGCAGGCGCTGCTCGCAATGGTCCTGCTCGGCCTGGTGGGCGGACTGCTCGGGCCGTTGATCGTCGCCCGGCAGATGTCGTTCGCGGTCCACGGATGCAGTGAGCTGTCGGTGACGGGCGCGGCCGCGGCGTTGCTCGCCGGCGTCAGCGTGAACCTCGGCGGTGTCATCGGCGCAGTCCTCGCCGCGGCGGTCTTCGGCATCCTCGGCAACAAGGCCCGGGAACGCGATTCGGTGATCGGTGTCGTGATGGCGTTCGGCCTGGGCATCGGTGTCCTGTTCCTGGCCCTCTACGGCCGGATCGGCACCGGTTTCGCGCTGCTGACCGGACAGGTCGTGAGCGTCGGACTGAACGGCCTGGTCGCGATCACGATCACGACGGCCATCGTCGTCGCGGTGCTCGCGGTGATCTACCGGCCGTTGCTGTTCGCGTCGACCGATCCGCGGGTGGCGCAGGCGCAGGGCGTCCCGGTCCGCACGCTCTCGGTGGTGTTCGCGATCATCATGGGCCTCGCCTGCGCGCAGGGCGTCCAGATCATCGGCGCGCTGCTGGTGATGTCCCTGCTGATCACCCCGGGTGCCGCCGCTGCACGGGTGACCGCCAACCCGATGCGGGCGCTGGTGCTGTCGGTGATCTTCGCCGAGGTCGCCGCGGTCGGCGGCCTGCTGATGTCGCTCGCACCGAAACTCCCGGTCTCGGTGTTCGTCACGATCATCTCGTTCGTGATCTACGTCGTCTGCCGCGTCATCGGCTCACGCCGCGTGCACACCACTCGCTAGTACTCCTCGGCGAACCCCGGATTGCACCGGGCGCCGATCATGTCCTCCTCGGTGACGACGGGCCGTCCGGGTTCCAGGTTCCAGCTCGGCTTCTCCGGTTCGATGATCCGCGCGAACCGCCAGTGACAGTCGAACTGTGCCTGCATTCCGGGGGTGTCGGCAGCCGCGTCGAGTCCGACGACCTCCCGCCACGCCGCGGCCATCGCCGACGGTTCCTGGGTGTACCGACCCGACGTCGTCGGGAAGACCGAGAGGCTGGGGCCCACCTCGGTGTCCGTCCACTCCACGCGTTCGACGAAGGGCGGCCGGTAGACCACCGTCGGAGTGGTCGACCGACTCGCGGGGCCCGGTCCGGTCGTGAGGGTGGACGTCGGGACAGAATCCGCACTCACCTGACTGGGCGTCGACGCCGTGCCGAGCGACTCGCCCGCGTCGCCGGATCCCGAACCGCAGCCCGCGAGAAACATCGAGCTCGCGACACCGCCCACAACGGTCAAAGCACAGATTCGCGCCGTGATCGCCCCGAAGCCTTTTGTCCCCATACGGCCACCGTAGGGCACGAGTAGCCTGCATCTGTGATTCACTGGCGAACATCCGGACAGGCGGTGACCGCACGGACAACCGTGCTCATCGTCGCCGTGTTCGCCCTGCTCATCGGCCTGAACGGTTGTGGCACCGGCTCCTCCCACCACGGCAGCGACTCGACTCCCTCCCGCGTGCACGCGACCGCCGACGGGCTGACCCTCGACGGGAAACGTCGGGCGGCCGGCGAACATCGTCGGCTGGGCCGACGGCGCGGCCATCGCCCTCGTCGTCGCCCGGAACCGGCCCGATCTCGTCAACCGGATCGTCTACGTCGGTGGCTACCTGAACCGCGGGGGGCGCCAACTCGATCAGTCCGTCGACCTCTTGCTGGATCGCAACCCGACCACCGTCGACTACCTGCGGAGCCATCACGACACGACGTCTCCCGATGGGCCCGAACACTTCTCGGTGGTCTACGACAAGACCATCCGGATGCTGTCCACCGAACCCGACTACGCGGTCGACGAGTTCACCGAGGTCCGCGCGCCGACGCTGGTGGTGATCGCCGACCGGGGCCTGGTGCGGATGGAGCACGCGCTGGACATCGTCCGCACGCTGCCGAACGCCCGGTTCGCGGTGCTGCCCGGGACGCACATCCTGCCGGTGGAGGCGCCCGAGCTGTTCAACCCGCTCGCGCTGTCGTTCCTCGCCGCCGACCCGCCGACCGACTGGCTACCGGGCTGACGGACCGGACGGACGGTCAGGCCCCAGAGGGCGCGTGCACCCGGTACCAGGCCTGACGACGCAGGGTGTCGGGATCGGCGACGACCCGATCCGGGTCGTTGATGACCAGGACCTTCCGTTCGTCAGTGGTGTAGACCGGCCAGCCCAGACCGGGGTCGCCGGTGCGGGCGAAAGCACCCCAGCGCCCCTGCACGTTCTCGGTGACCCGGCGTGTGCCCGGCCAGTCGGCGATGGCGAGGCCAGCCCCCATCGGCGCCCGGTAGGCACCGAACACGGTGAACAGTTCCGTCGCGTGCGTCGCGCCGAAGCCCGTCGCGTCCAGCACCTTCGTCCGGTAGTCGTAGCGGTAGACGTAGGTCGGCGCGACCTTGCTGTGCCCGTCGGCGAAGGCGGTCATCGGCGCCCAGAAGATCGAGTCGCCGGCCAGCCGGATGCGGTCGCGGTCGCCGTTGCCGTACTGGGCGGCGATCTCGCGGCGGACCTCCTCGTCCTCCACCCGCATCAGCATGCGTTCGGAATCGGGTAGGACGTTCCAGAGTTTCGCGAAGAGCTTGCCCTCGTCCTTGTTGCTCCCGATCACCAGCGGCACCGGCACCGTCAGGCCCTCGGCCGCCGCCGCCAGCGGCGAGCGCGGCAGCACGTCACCGTCGACGACCGGCGCGAACGGGATCGCCCCGCCGGACGACTTGGTCGCGAAGCGCATCAGCCGGTTGCCGGCCTCGAGCAACAGGGCCGGGTTGGGTGTGGTGAGGAGGCGCTGCGCCTCGGCCGGGTCGATGGGGTCCTCGGTGCGCTCCATCGTGGTGTTCCGACGCTGCGGGTCGCGCAGGATCCGGACGAACTCGTCGGCGTAGACGGTCGCCTCGTCCTGCTCGACCACGAGTTCGGGAGCCGGACTCTGCGCGATGGCGTGGTGGAACAGGCCGGTGGCCTCCGGCGCGGACAGCAGGGCGAGCACCGATGAGCCGCCGGCGCTCTCACCGAAGACGGTCACGTTGCCGGGGTCGCCGCCGAACGCGGCGATGTTCTCCTGCACCCAGCGCAACGCGGCGATCTGGTCGCGCAGACCCGCATTGGTGTCGAACGGCCGGTCGTCCGTGGCGAACTGCGAGAGGTCGAGGAAACCGAACGGCCCGAAGCGGTATTGGATCGTCACCACGACGACGTCCTGGGCGCGGGCCAGGAAGGCGGCGTCGTAGAGCGGCGTCGCGGCGGTACCGAGGATGAAGGCGCCGCCGTGGATGAAGACCATCACCGGGCGCGGCCTGCTCGATTCCACCTCGGGCGAGAACACGTTGAGGGTCAGGCAGTCCTCGGCCATCGGGGCGAACTTGCCCGGCGCGACCGCGGTGAACCGCTTCTCCTGGATGGCGGCCTTGGCGAGCTTGGTGCAGTCCCGCACGCCGGGCCAGTCGTGGACCGGTTCGGGAGCGCGGAAGCGGCGGTGGGCCACCGGGGGCGCGGCGAACGGGATGCCCCGCCAGCTGATCGTGCCGCGGCGAAGCCGCTTCCCCCGGGCGCCACCGACGACGCCGTTGACCGTGGTGACCTTGGTGTCGAGCAGTGCCATGCCCCCACCGTAGACGAATCGCCCGTTTCGTCTGTTCAACCTGCAGCAGAACTAGGATGTGGCCATGACCCCCGACAGGGCCACCTCCGACCCGGCGCGCACTCCTCGCATCGATCTCAACGCCGATCTCGGCGAGGGGGTCGGCGACGACGAGACAATGCTGACCATCGTCACCAGCGCCAACGTCGCGTGTGGGTTCCACGCGGGGACTCCCGCCGACCTGCTGGCCACGTGCCGCGCGGCCGTCGCCGCCGGTGTACGGATCGGCGCCCAGGTCTCCTACCCCGACCGCGCCGGATTCGGCCGCCGATTCATGGAGATGTCGACGCCGGACCTGATCGCCGACCTCGTCTACCAGATCGGCGCACTCGACGCCCTCGCCCGCTCTGTCGGCGGAACCGTCTCCTATGTGAAACCCCATGGCGCGCTGTACAACACGGTCGTCCACCACGAACAGCAGGCCGACGCGGTCGTGACCGCGGTGCACGACGTCAACCCCGACCTCGCGGTGATGGGCCTACCGGACTCGGAGGTCCTGGCCCGAGCCGAACGTGCCGGACTCGCGGTCATCACCGAGGCCTTCGCCGACCGCGCCTACACCCCGGCCGGCACGCTGGTCCCCCGCACCGAGCGGGGGGCGGTTCTCTCCGACAGCGCAGAGATCTCGCGCCGCGTCGTCGAGATGACCACCGGCGGACGGCTCACGGCCATCGACGGATCGGTCATCACCGTCGCCGCGGATTCGATCTGCCTGCACGGCGACACCCCGGGCGCGGTAGACCACGCCCGCGCGGTCCGCGAGGCCCTCGGCCGGGCCGGCGTCGAGGTCGGGCGCAACCGGTCGTGACGGTTGCCGGGCGCTACCGGCGCCGCTGACGTGCGAACTCGGCGAGCACCACGCCCGCGGCCACCGACGCGTTGAGAGACTCCACGTCACCGGCCATCGGGATGGAGAGGATCGAGTCACAGCTCTCGCGCACGAGACGTGACAGCCCCTTGCCCTCCGACCCGACGACGATCACGGTCGGGCCGGTGCCGTCGTACTCGTCGAGCGTGACGTCGCCGCCGGCGTCCAGACCCACGAGCTGAGCACCTGAATCCGCCCAGTCCTTGAGAGTGCGGGTGAGGTTGGTGGCGCGCGCGACGGGCAGCCGCGCGGCCGCGCCGGCACTGGTCCGCCAGGCCACCGCGGTGACACTCGCGCTGCGTCGGGCCGGGATCACCACACCGTGCCCGCCGAAGGCGGCCACCGAGCGGATCACCGCACCCAGGTTGCGCGGGTCGGTGATGTTGTCGAGGGCCACCAGCAGCGGCGGGGTGCCGCTGGCCTTGGCGTCGGCCATCAGATCGTCGGGATGGGTGTACCGGTACTCCGGCACCTGCAGGGCGATGCCCTGGTGCATTCCGTTGGTGGACAACCGATCCAGCTCCGGCTTGCCGACCTCGAGGATGGAGATCGCCTGATCGCCGGCGATCTTGACCGCCTCGGCGACACGCTCGTCCGGCTCGGAGTTGGTGGCGATGTAGAGCGCCGTCGCAGGCACACCCGCACGCAGGCACTCGACCACCGGGTTGCGACCGAGGACGTACTCGGGCCCTTCGTCCTTCGCCCGCGACGGGCCACCACCGCTGCGTCCGGTGTTCGACTTCGCCGCGGCCTTGGCCTTCTTGTGCGCGGGGTGGTACGGGCGGTCGACCGCCTTCGGGGTGGCGCCGCGGGCCTCGAGCCCACGACGACGCTGGCCGCCGGACCCGACGACCTGCCCCTTCTTGGTGCCCGACTTCCGGATCGCACCCTTACGCTTGGAATTCCCTGCCATCACGCCTCACCCTTCAATGCCCACTGTGCACCATCAGGGGTGTCGGTCACCTCGATGCCGGCCTCGGCCAGACGGTCTCGGACCGCATCCGCGGTCGCCCAGTCCTTGGCGGAACGCGCGTCCGCGCGTCGTTGCAGTTCGGCGCGCACCAGCACGTCCAGCGCGGAGGTCGCGGCCGAGTCGTCGGCCGCACCGGCCCACTGGTCGTCGAGCGGGTCGACGCCGAGGATTCCCATCATTCCCCGCACCGACGACGCGGCGGCGAGAGCGGCCGCCCCGTCACCCGATTCGAGTGCGGTGTTGCCCTGCCGGACGACGTTGTGCACCACCGCGAGAGCCGCGGGGACACCGAGATCGTCGTCGAGTGCGGCACCGAACTCGGGATCGATGTCACCGATCACCACCTCACCGACGCGGGCGGCGACACGTTCGACGAACGACTCCACCCGCCGATAGCCGGCGGCCGCCTCGGTGAGCGCACCGGGCGAGTACTCCAGCATCGACCGGTAGTGCGCGCTGCCGAGGTAGTACCGGAGCTCGACTGCACGGACGCGCTGCAGCATCGCGGGGATCGACACCACGTTGCCGAGCGACTTGCTCATCTTCTCGCCACCCATGGTGACCCAGCCGTTGTGCAGCCAGTAGCGCGCGAACGGGTCCCCGGCGCCGTGCGCCTGGGCGATCTCGTTCTCGTGGTGCGGGAACACCAGATCCATTCCACCGCAGTGGATATCGAACTCGGAACCCAGAAGACTGGTGGCCATCGCCGAGCACTCGAGGTGCCAGCCCGGGCGTCCCGGACCCCACGGTGTCGGCCACGACGGCTCGCCGGGTTTGGCCGCCTTCCACAGCGTGAAGTCGCGGTGGTCGCGCTTGCCGGTACCCGCGCTCTCGCCCTGGTGGACGTCGTCGAGCTTGTGCCCGGACAGCGCGCCGTAATCGGGCAGGCTGCGGACGTCGAAGTACACATTGCCGTCGGCGACGTAGGCGTGGCCGCGCTCGATCAGCCGCTCCATGTACTCGACCATCTGGGTCACGAAGCCGGTCGCGCGCGGTTCCGCGGACGGCGGCAGGACGCCGAGGGCGCGGTAGGCGTCATCGAAGGCGCGCTCGTGGGTTGCTGCCCACTCCCACCAGGGGCGCCCGGCGTCGGCCGCCTTGCGGAGGATCTTGTCGTCGATGTCGGTGACGTTGCGGACGAACAGCACGTCGAGGCCCTGGTGGCTCAACCAGCGGCGGAGGATGTCGAAGGCGATACCGCTGCGGACGTGGCCGATATGGGGAACACCCTGCACAGTCGCGCCACAGAGGTACACCGATGCCTGGCCTGGGCGCAGCGGCACGAAGTCGCGCACCTCTCGGGAGCTGGTGTCATAAAGGCGCAGGGTCACGACCGGCCATCCTACCGGACCACGATCGGGCCACCGACCACGCGAGCGCGCGGACGAGCCCCGCTCCGCAGCCGGAATGCCATCAGCCCGCGTCGGCGGCGAGCACCGGGTCGAGAACCGAGTCGAGGAGCGCCTGCATCGTGTCGAGCGTGTCCCCGAGGACCGCCACGGCCCGTTCGGTGTGCGGGTGCCGCACCCGGACATGGATGCCGTCACGGTCGCGCCAGAACCACCACTGTGCCGTGTCGGTCGGCTTCTGACTCGAGATCTGCCGCACGTCGACGTCCCCGCGCGGCATGGGCAGCCGCGTGTAGTCGACGTAGGACATCATGAAGACGTCGCTGCGACCGGGGCGCAGACGATCACCGAAGGCCGCATACACCGGCGTCAACCCGATCTCGGCCAGGGGCAGTGCAGCCGAGAGACGCCGGGTGTTCCGGTACATGGCGGCGTACAGGTCTCCGGTCGCATTGATCCGCAGCGGGGCGTTGCCCACCGACCAGCTCACACAACCCGGTCCCGCCCCGGCGCCGGTGGGCACCACGGTCGCGATCTCGTCGGGTCCGCCGGCTGCGTGGACGGCCATAGCCGCACAGGTGAGGACGGCCGGATAGGTGCGCGCACCGCGACGGTGGACCGTCGAGCTGAAGGTCGCGGCGTCGTCGCCGGACAGCAGCGTCCGGACCATCGTGTGCACGGGCAGGCTGTCGCCCATGGCGACGCCGAGGTCGAGTGGGAACTCGGGCACCGTCCAGCCGGTAGCGGCGAGGAACTGCCCCCAGGCGCCCAGGCGGGGGTCGTCGGCGGTCACCGACGCCTCCCCCTCGGCGACGACGCTCAGGGCCGCGAGCCCCGACTCCGCAGGCTTCAGCTCGCGACCCGCGAGCAGTTCACAGATCTCGGTCGACACGACCGCCAGCGAGCGGGCGTCGACATAGCAGTGGTCGAAAGCGCAGATGAGCGTCGTCCCGCCGGCACGCGTGACCGCCGCCAGGAAATGCGGCATCGGTTCGAAGGGGTCGCAGGTTGCGCCGATGGACTCGATGAGCTTCGCGGCGAATGCCTGTGACGAGAGCCCCTCGGCGGTCTCGCGGAACTCCTCCTTGACGTCGACGCCGGGATGTACCAATCGGGTGACCCCGTCCTCGGCCTGCACATAGTGGCTGCGCAGCGCGTCATGGCGGGCGATGACCGTCCCGACCACCTCGCCGAGCACGTCGGCGTCGATCCGTTCGGGGAAGTCGAGGGTCAGCGCCATCCAGCCCGGCTGTCCCGAGGCGAGCGACGCCAGGTGGAATCGCTCGTTCTCCGACACCGGCGCGCTCGACCGCGCGGCGGCGCCACCCGGCACGGCGCGCCAGCACACCAGTTCGCCCGGCTCGACCTCCCACGATTCGGAACTCGAGAGCTTCATCGCACACTCCTTGTCGATCGGCGGGGGTCGGCGGATGGGGCGTCGGGGGTCGGTTCGGGCGCGGGAGCGCCTGCGGCGTAGTCGGTCACGATGGACTCGATCCGCTCGATCAGGCCGAGTACCGCATTGCGCGCCACCGCGTTGTCGGGGACGTGCGAGCGCACGACGAGTCCGGCGTCGGTGCGCGTGAACCACAGATTGGCGTTGCGGGTCGGACCGACCCCGCTGGAGGTCTGCATCGTCGACAGCACCGGGTCGTCGCCGAGTCCGAGCCGGCGAACATCGGTGTAGGACACCATGTACGGGCTGCCGTCGAGTCCCTTGAACACCCCTTCGCCGGCCAACAGCCCCAGGACGCCGTGCGCCGGAACCGAGGCGGCCCCGCGGGCGGCGCGCACGCTGCCGGTCGCGATGCGGACGAGTTCGTCGAACGAGGTATTCGGCCCCTGTGGAAAGTCCACGATGACCGGCGCGAAGTTGCACAACCAGCCCTGTGTCCGCTCATGCCCGGCACCCCGGTTCGCGAGCACGGTGGACACGAAGAATCTTGCCTCGCCGGTGGATTCACGATGATGCGTCGCGAGAGCGGCGTAAAGGAGGCCGGCGAAACCGCCGGCGGTCGTGGCCAGCCGGGCGTCGCAGTGCGCCAACTGTTCGGAGGTCAGCAGCCAGTGCTCGATCGCGACCGCCGGTTGCGGCGCATCATCGGTCAGTCCCAGTTCGAGAGGACACCGCGGAGGCCGACCGTCGTTTGCCGACAACGCATCCCGCCAGAGAGCCACCCGCTCGTCATCCGAGGCGAGGGCCGTCGCTGCGGCCCGCTCGGCCGTGATCGAGTCGCCGAAGGCACCGGCGGGGTCGAGTTCGGCGGGTACGCCGGCACTCCGCTCTCGGTACAGCGCGACGATCTCGGACAGTGCAAGTGCCGACGAGTAGCCGTCACCGTGGGCGTGGTCGGTGGCGAAGAAGAACGTGAAGGCGTCGACAGAGGGGTTCGGATCGACCGCGGCGGCGCACCAGGTACCCGGGATCAGCTCTGCGCGAGCCATTTCCGACGCGCGGAGACCCACCCATGGGCCCAGATCGGCATCGTCGACGACCAACGCCTCCCCGGCGCGCTCGGCGACACGGAACTCGAATGCCTCCGGCGGCGCCACCCATCGTTCGGGACCCGAGTCACCACTGCGATAGTGGGCGCACTGCTCCTCGTGTCGCCGGACGAACGCGGTGAGGGCGCCGCTCATCGCCGTCTCGTCGAGGGGACCGTCGAAGCGTGCGGCGGCGAGCAGAAAGCCATGGTGTGGCTGACCGTCGGATCGCTTGTCCGCCATGGTCGCCAGATGGTCGGACTGCAGAAACGACACCCCGTCACCCCATCGTCGTGCAGCCCGGGCGACGCCTGCCGGGTCGCCGAGTTCCCATTCGACGATCCGCCCACCACGAAGGTGGGGTCGAAGGCGAACGGTCAGCGACCCGGGGATACCGAACCCGGGTGACACGCGAGAGGACTGCAGGGTGACCGACATCAGCGGTCCGCTACGACCGGCGACCCTCCGGCAACCAATTCCGCAGTGCGGTAGGTGTACTCGCAATCGCCGTCGGTGACGATCTGCTCGAGGATCGCATGGAAGACGGACAGGAAGGCCTCGACCGCGGGCGCGTCCTCGGCCGGGAAACGCGCGGAGACGTTGACCCCGGTGGGGATGCGGTTGATCCAGAAGTAGACCTCGTCGGCGTCGCGCGTCGCACTGCGCAGCACGCGTGCCGCGCGCGGCTCCCATTCCGCCGCCCCCTCGGCGTGGCGGAGGTCGATGTAGGACACCACGAACCCCGGCGGCGTGACGTCCCCGCCGATGAGCTCGGCGACCGGCGCGAACGGGGCGCCGCCCACGTCCTTGTACTGGGCCGAGGTGGCCCCGACGGCGGTCAGCGCGTCGGTGAACTTCAGCGGCCGGCCCGGGCGCACGGCCACCGGGATGATGCCGACGAACCAGCCCACGGCCTCACCCCACTCGATCGAGTTGCGGGTGTGGACCGGACTGATGAAACGCAGATCCGCGGAACCGGTCAGGGCCGCCGAGGTCATCGACAGCGCGGTGTAGATGCCGGCGGTCATCGACGACCCGGCCGCCTTGCAGATCGCGTCGAACCGCTTGGTCTCGGCGGGATCGAGCAGCCAGTGCGACAGCGTCGTCTGAAAGCCCTCGTCCGGGACCCGCTGCGCGGTGATCGTGCGCGGCGCGTCGTCGGGAACGGCGAACTGCGGGAAGCGCGGGATCGGCTCCGGCTGAACGGCGGTGGTGGTGTCGTCGAAGAAGGCGCGCCACTGGCTGACCGCGGCGTTGTTGGCGTCGATCTGCTCACCGAGGCGGCGCTCGGCGTCGCTGAAGTCCAGGTAGCTGCCGAAGGCGGCAAGGCCGTGCGGATCGCCGGTGAGCTCGGCGAGGTACAGCGCGGTCAGCTCGCGGATCGCGAACACCTGGGTGTAGGCGTCCATCACCGTGTGGTCGGCGGCGAACACGACGAGGAAGCCCGCGTCGTCGCCGGGCGTCTCGACCGTCACCGCGATGCAGTGCGGCCACGCCAGCGGGGTGACGGTGGTGTTGAAGTACTCGGTGACGAGTTCGGAGACCTCGGCGGGTTCCAGATCCGTTCCGAAGGCCCGCTCGCGCACCGAGATCGCGTCGGCGGCGACGGTGATGCGGGTCAGGTCGCCCTGCGGGTGTCCGGCGTCGTGGACACGGACCGAGGTCCGGAACGCCTCGTGCCGGCGGTACCACGCGACGAGCGTGCGCGAGAATGCTTCCCGGTCGAGCGGACGCTGGATGCGGAACGCCGTCCCGATCCACTGGCTGTACCAGTCGTCACTCTCGCGAACCGCGCGTCGGGCGTGCTCGAGATGCATGTACGACAGCTGCCGCGAGTCGGTCTGCCATTCCGATGCCTCGACCGCCGGCTCCCACGCGGTCACCGTGCCGCCGGGCATCGCATAATCATTCAGTTCGGTGTATTCCATCGAAACCTCCAGTGCTGAGACACGTGTCGGCCCCCGATTGATGGTCTTTGTCCGGCCCCTCCCCTGAGGCCTCGGCGCTGCGTTGCGCTAGCGGTGTTGTCGATCGAAATCGACCCGGGCACGCGTCCTCGACGCCGAGAACTGCTGTGCCCCTGCTTGTCTCGCCATGCTCACAACCCCAATCCGCGTCGGAGCGTGGGCCATGACTCCCGCTGCTGGTCGATCCAGTACGGCCACGAATGTGTGCCCGGGTCGACGTAGCGGATGGTGGCCGGGACACCGGCAGCGGCGAGTCTGGACTGCAGCTGCTGGGTGCACCACATCGAGCCGACCTCGATCGCGCCACCGACGATCTGTCGGTCCGTGGGGTTCTCGTTGCCCGGGTAGCCGGGAGCATCGTATTTTCCGGAGCGACCCGTCCCGGTGGAGACGTAGACGGCGGAGCCGCGGAGATTCCCCGCGCGGGCGAGCACGTCGTGCGCAGCCCAATCCGGGTCGTTCGGCGCGCCCCACATGTTGTTGGCGTCACCACCGAACGCGGCGACGATGCCGCGAGGATAGGCCTGGCCGGCCGGTCCCGTCGTGGTGAAGCATCCGCTGTACGCGGCCACCGCATCGTAGAAGCCCGGATTACGGGCGGCCAGAACGAGCGCCGCACCGGCACCCATCGAGAGCCCCGCGACACCCCGCACACCGTTCCCGGAGAACTGCGTGTCGATCAGCGGCGGCAGTTCACGCGTCAGGAACGTCTCCCACTTGTAGCGGCCGAGCCTCGGATCGTCACGCTGCCAGTCCGTGTAGAAGCTGCCGTCACCCGCGATGGGCATGACCACGTTGACGTTCTTGTCGGCATAGAAACCGCCGAGGTCCGTCTTCAGCTTCCAGACGCTGTTGTTCGGATCCTGTTCGTTGAGGCCACCCAGCAGGTACAGGGACGGCCGCGGGCCGGTGTCGGTGCGCGGAGTCAGGACCTGAACCTTGATGGTCTTGTCCATGGACGCGGAGTGCACGTACACGGCATGCAGATTCGGCCCCTCGGGCACCACTCGCTCGATGGCCGACCCGCCCGGCACAGCGCTCGCGTTACCAGCCGACACGGTCCCGGCAAGGCCGGAGATTGCGATCGCCGCACACGCCACGGTCGCGAGCACACCTCGTGCACGCGTTCCGACACGGCGATACGTGTTCCGGCGGGCAGCACCCGTCATATCGTCGCGTCCTCCGAATTCGAGATTGGCAGTCAAGTGACCAGATCCGCCGGCCTCCCGGATAGCCGGGGCCGGTCCACATTGGTCACGACAGTAACCCGAATTCATCCGATTGGATAGTTCGGCGTACGAATTGCGCGTCAGCAAGGCAACCCTTAAAGATCCATGATATCGGCGGTTTCGGGGCGCCCCGGGCCGCCGTTCGCCTCCATCGCCCGAGTCATCGGCCACCACCGGCCGCTCGGGTATGGTTTGCACGTCTCGATGCGGACCGAACCCGGCTCGCGGCGGCCGCGATCGATCCGAGCACCGAATCCGCAGCTTGCACACGCTCATCCGTCCGAGCCGTCGCCGGCACCCAGCCCGCAACAGTCCGGCGGCGCAGCCAGATCAGACCGGCGGCACGACACCCGCGGACGACTTTTCGGGAGGACCTCACAATGGAATTCGGTTGTGACTCAGGGCACATCACGTCGCGCTCTGACTACAGTCCCACCACCCCGCGGGTTGTGGAAAGAATCACTCTGGACGAACGGCAGGTGCGGTCATGAACTTCGGGTCCCTGGTCGGGCACTCTCCTGGCGTCTCCCCCGACTCGCCCGTCGATCGGCTGACCGCCGACGACGACCTGTTCGTCCGCATGGATGTGATCCTCGGACTCCCCGTCGTGAACCAGACGCTGTGGCGCTTCCCCGGCACGGTCGACGTCGATGCCCTCGCCTCGCTGGCGGACAAGCTGCGGCGAGGTCGCCTGAGTCGGCTCGTCGCCACCCACCGGGGTCCGGGGCGCGCCCATTGGCGGTACACCCCAGACGCCGGCCACTTCTCCGTGCAGGACGATCCGGTCCCGGTCGGTGAGGTAGAGCAGTGGGGACGGGCCCAGGCCGACGCCGAACTCGACATCGAGAACGGACCCGCGTGGCGGCTCGTCGTCGCACGGACCGCCGATGACGCCTCGGTGCTCGTGTCCCTGGTCATCTCCCATGTCATCGCCGACGGCGGGACCGGCGCGGTCGCGGTCCTCGAAGCCGTCCACGGCCTGGACTACACGCCCGGCACCGCACCGGGCCTGGTGTCGAATGTCGTCGACGCCGCCGACCTTCTCTGGACCGCGGGGAAGACCGCGGTACAGATAGCGCGGGCCAGTCGGTCCGGACCGCCCGTCTCGCCCGCGCGTGTGACCGGCCGGCCCGCACCCGACACCGACGTCGCCGCCGCCGAGATCGCACCGAACGTGACCGTCCTGATCCCGGTCGCCGACTTCCGGTCCGCGGCCGAATCCCGGGGCGGTACCGACAACAGCCTGTTCGCGGCGCTCATGGTGGGTGTGTTGGAACGGTGCGGCCGGGTCTCCCCCGGCGACGTCGTCCCGGTGTCGCTGCCCGTCTCGTCGCGCACGCCCGACGACCGCCGCGCCAACGCGACGTCGGGCGCCACCGCTTTTGTCGAGGTCTCCCCCGACCGCTACGACGATCTGTCCGCCGTCCGGTCTGCGTGCAAGGACGCCTACAACCGGTTGGCCGCGAGTTCGGGCAAGGTGGCCCAGCGGGCTGTCGTGCTGCAGGCGCTGAGCGCATCCCTCACCCGACGCCTGGCCGCCAACGTCACCACGCCGCTGTGCCTCGCCTCCAATGTCGGACCGGTTCCCGACGAGTTCGCGACGCTGGGCACCGGCGAACCCGGCGCTCTCTCCATCCGAGCCGTCACCGCGACCGACGACCCCCGCAATCTGCGTGACCGCAAGGGCGGGATCAGCGGCTGGCTCGCACTCGGCGCCGACGACGTCATGTTCAGCGTGAGTTCGCTGGACCCGGTACGCATTCCTGACGCGGCCACCTTGCGCGATCTGGTCGACGCCGAACTCGACGCGTGGGGCCTGCACGGGAACGGCTGGGGCGCATGAGGATCGCCTTCACCGTCCACGGCAGCCGGGGAGACGTCCAGCCCGCGGTGGCGATCGGTGCCGAACTCGCGCGTCGCGGCCACGAGGTCCGGCTCGCCGTGCCCGAGGATCTCGTCGAACTGACCGCGGCGTCCGGGTTGCCCACGCAGATGTTGGCTCCGTCGACGGCGGAGCTGCTGGCCAGTCCGCTGGTCAAGGAACGCCTGAAGTCCAAGAACCCGCGCGTTCGGCTCAAGGCGCTGGGCGAGGTCGCCGGCCACGGTCGCGCGACCTCCGAACGGGTCATGGCCGAACTCGCCGACGCCTCCGATCTGCTCGTGACCGGCCCGCTGGCGCAGGACCGGGCCGACGCCATCGCCCAGAGCCGTGGCATCGGATTCGTTCCGCTGCACTACTGTCCGCTGCGTCCGAACGCCAGCCTCGACGTCCGCTATCGCAAGTACCCACGTCCGGTCTCGCGGGCTATGTGGCACCTCGCCGACCAGACCTACTGGCTGACGCTGCGTGGTGCCGACCGGCGGCTGCGCACCGAACTCGGCCTCCCATCGGTGAAAGGCCCTCTGGGAAGCCGACTTCGGAAGCGGGGGGTCCCCGAGATCCAGGCCTACGACGCCGCCCTGTTCCCCGGTCTCGAGAACGACTGGGGTCCGCAGCGACCACTCGTGGGATTCCTGTTGCCGGACAAGGACACTAGTGCCGCACTGTCGAACGGCGACGACGCGACCTCCCGTGCGGTCGAATGGGCGACCACCGACGAGGCGCCCGTCTACGTCGGCTTCGGCAGCATGAAGATCACCGCCGAGCAGATCGGCGGCATCGTGAGCTCGCTTCTCGACCGCGGCCTGCGGGTCATCGGGCACACCGAACACGAACTCCCCCAACATGATCGACTTCTGCACCTCACCCAGCCGGTCGACCACGAGAGTCTGCTCCCGCAGTGCCGCGGCGCGGTTCACCACGGCGGCGCCGGCACCACGGCAGCGGCGACCCGCGCGGGAATCCCGTCGGTGATCGCCTGGCTCAGCGCGGATCAACCGATGTGGGCCGCGGCGCTTCGACGCAAAGGTGCCGGTTCCGGCAACAAGCTGGCTCGGTTCGGACCATCCGATCTCGATCCGCTCACCGACCCGGCAGTGGCGGCCGCGGCCGCGCGTCTGGGTACGGAACTCACCCCGCCGGCCGAGGCCGTCGACCGTGCCTGCGACATCCTGCTGGACGCCGCCGCGCGCTGACCGGGGCGTCGTCGAACGGCGCCTCAGGCGTCGTCGAGCAGGGCGGTGGCGACCGCCGCGATCCCCTCGCCGCGTCCGGTCATGCCCAGACCGTCGGTGGTGGTCGCCGACACGGAGACGGGCCCGCCGACCGCCGCCGACAGCACGTCCTGGGCCTCGGTACGACGGGGTCCGATCTTGGGTCGGTTACCGATGACCTGCACGGCCGCGTTCACGACGCGGAGTCCCTCGGCGGCGATCAGCTCGGCCACATGGGTGAGCATCGCGACACCGGAGACGCCTTCCCACTCGGGTCGCCCGGTGCCGAACACCGAGCCGACGTCGCCGAGTCCGGCGGCCGAGAGCACCGCATCGCACAGGGCGTGTGCGCCGACGTCACCGTCGGAGTGACCCTCGCAGCCGGGCTCGTCGGGAAAGTGCAGGCCGACCATCCAGCAATCCGCTGACGGGTCGATGCGATGCGCGTCGGTGCCGATCCCGACCCTCATGCCCGGGCCTCGGTGTCGGCCGCGGTCTCACGGACGACGTCTCGGATGATGCGGAGGTCCCACGGTGTGGTGATCTTCATGGCGAGAGGGTCTCCCGGGACGATGTGGACAGGGATGCCGCAGCGTTCGGCGAGGCCGGCATCGTCGGTTGCGAGACCGGCATCGTCGGCATGTGCGCGCAGCAGGGCGTCGCGGGTGAAGCCCTGCGGGGTCTGTACCGCGCGGAGTTCTTCACGGTCGACGGTACGGGCCACGAGCTCGAGTCCGCGCGCATCCGTTGTGACCTGCTTGAGAGTGTCGACGACCGGTACACCCGGGACCACGGCCGGATGGCCGGCGGCGACGGCCTCGACCACGCTCGTGAAGACATGGGCGGGTGTCAGGGGTCGTGCGGCGTCGTGCACGAGAAGGATCCGGGCGGCACCGGCCGCGGCGATCCCCGCGCGCACCGAATCGGATCGGTGAGCGCCGCCGGACACGACGACGACCCCGGGGAGCAGCTCTCGAGCGTGCTCCACGAGGTCGGCCGGCACGACGACGACGATCGATGCCCCGAGTGAATCGGGGATGTTGTCGACGCAGCGCTCGATGATCGTTGCGCCACCGAGGTCGACGAACGCCTTCGGAACCGGCTCGCCGAGTCGGGTTCCCGACCCGGCGGCCGGGATGATGACGCAGACTTCCGCGCCGGAATCCTCCGGCGAAGTGGTCAATGTTCTACCTGATCAGGTACGAACCGATGTCAGGAAGCGGCCGCGAGGACCTCGTCCAGGATGATGGTGGCCTTCTCGTCATCGGTGTTCTGCGCGAGCGACAGTTCGTCCACGAGGACTCGGCGGGCACGGGTCAGCATGCGCTTCTCACCGGCCGAGAGTCCACGGTCCTGCTCGCGACGCCAAAGGTCGCGCACGATCTCGGCGACCTTGATGATATCGCCGGAGATGAGCTTCTCCTGGTTCGCCTTGAATCGCCGCGCCCAGTTGGTCGGCTCTTCGGTGTGCGGGGCCCGCAGCACCTGGAATACCTGGTCGAGACCCTCTTGCCCGACCACGTCGCGGACGCCCACGTATTCCAACTTCGTCGAGGGAATCTGAACGGTCATGTCACCGTCGGCAACCTTGAGAACAAGGTATTCGATCTGCTCACCCTTGATGGTCCGGGT
Organism: Gordonia sp. GN26; assembly: GCF_054823965.1. Classification (NCBI taxonomy): domain Bacteria; kingdom Bacillati; phylum Actinomycetota; class Actinomycetes; order Mycobacteriales; family Gordoniaceae; genus Gordonia; species Gordonia sp. GN26. The sequence continues at coordinate 22,275 of NZ_JSYC01000066.1, forward strand.
AACGATGTCTTCGACCCGAGCAGCACCGTGATGGGGGTAAACGACGGTGTCGCCAACTTTGAAATTCAATGTTCCTTGCCCCTTTCGAGTGAACCCAGTCTAGCACGGGCGTTCCGAGGGCCCCACCCAACGGTGCAGGTCAACGCGGTGAACCGGTTCCAGTGCTGCCTCTTCCGAGGTGGCGGGGGGTGCCGTAGCAGCGTGTTCGGCGTCACGCAACACCACTCACACGAGGCCCGCCGAGGCCCCTCCACCGATGCCCGGAACATGCCCTCGCAGACACGAATCGGGCACCCGGGCGGACTTTTCCGGACGGCGCCCACTACGCTGCGTAGTGCAGGGTTTCGCGCGCTGCAATTCGACTTCGTTTGACCTGGGAGGATCGGGTGTCAGTGCTTCCACTATCCGCACGGCGGTCGGCGGTTCGGCCATCTCGTCTGGCCACCGCGGCAGCCACGATCGGCATCGCCGTTGCCCTGGGCACCACCGGTTGCGGTGCGGGCCAGATCGCGCAGACCGCCAACCAGCTGCCTGCGGTCAACGGCGCGAACGTCAACATCGACGCGCTGCAGCTGCGCGACGTGCAGATCCTCTACCCGGAGAAGGACGCACCGACCGTCTTCGGCAACGGCGGCCCCTTCGAACTCGCGTTCGTCGTCGCGAACGCCGATCAGACCGTCTACTACCGCCTGAAGGAGATCAAGCCCGAGAAGGGTTCGGTCGAGTTCGTCGAGGGCAGTGACTCCGCGGCTCGCGTCATCGCGCCGGGGCAGGCTCTCAGCAGCGGCACGCCCGTCGGCTCCGTCCGCGACAGCGAGAAGACGGTCACCGCCGAGCTGACCGACGCGGGCGACACCGTCGCCGCCGGTCTGACCACCGACCTGACCTTCGTCTTCGAGAAGCGCGAGGGCAACGGCTCGTGGGTCCCGGCCGGTGAGACCACCGTGCAGACCCCGGTCGATGCCGGCGCCGATCTCGAGCGCCAGGACGTCGCCCGCAACGCGGAGCCGACGTTCTACAACCAGCACCACGGCGAGGGCGACCACGGCGAGTCCGAGGGCGGCTCCCCCGAAGCCGGACACGAAGAGGGCGGCGGGCACTGACCCCACCCTTCGAGACACGCAGACGAGGCCTGGCATCCGCCGGGCCTCGTCTGTTCTGTCGGTACATCCGCCTAGGCTGACCGGGTGGCAAAACCCAAATCCTCGTATCGCTGCACCGGATGCGGCCATCAGGTCGCCAAGTGGGTCGGCCGCTGCCCCGAATGCGGTGAATGGGGATCGATCGACGAGGTCGCCGGCACCCCCACGTCCTCCCGGACAACCGCCGCGGTGGCACCGTCGAGCCCGGCCCTGCGTATCACCGAGGTCGACGCGGAGTCCTCGGCAGCGGTGCCGACGGGCATCGGCGAACTCGACCGCGTCCTCGGCCGCGGCGTCGTCCCGGGATCGGTCATCCTGCTCGCCGGTGAACCCGGCGTCGGTAAGTCGACGCTGCTCCTCGAGACCGTCAAGCACTGGGCGGCCAAGGATCGCGTCGCGCTGTACATCACCGGCGAGGAATCGGCCGGCCAGGTACGCATGCGCGCCGAACGCACCGGCGCGGTGCACCCCAACGTCTACCTGGCCGCAGAGACCGATCTGGCGACCATTCTCGGCCACGTCGACACCGTGCGACCGTCGCTGATGATCATCGACTCGGTGCAGACGGTGGTCGCGTCCGGCGCCGACGGCGTCACCGGCGGCGTGACCCAGATCCGCGCCGTCACCACCGCGCTGGTCTCGCTGGCCAAGAATCGTGGCATCGCGGTGATCCTGGTCGGCCACGTGACCAAGGAGGGCGCCGTCGCGGGCCCTCGCTCGCTCGAGCACCTCGTCGACGTCGTCCTCGCCTTCGAGGGCGACAAGCATTCGACGCTGCGGATGGTCCGGGGCGTGAAGAACCGGTTCGGCGCCGCCGACGAGGTGGGCTGTTTCGAACAGCGCGACGACGGCATCCACCAGGTGCCCGATCCATCGGGAATCTTCCTGCACCAACGGGATTCGGACGTCAGCGGCAGCGTCACGATGGTGACGATGGACGGCAAACGGGCCCTCGTCGGCGAGGTCCAGGCGCTCGCCAACGGGACCGAGATGTCCAACCCCCGTCGTGCGGTGTCCGGTCTCGACTTCAACCGGGTGGCGATGGTCCTCGCCGTCCTGCAGGCGCGCGCCGGCCGCAAGGAGTTGGGCAAGTCCGAGGTCTACCTGTCGACGGTCGGCGGCATGCGCGTGACCGAACCCGCCGCCGACCTCGCCATCGCGCTGTCGGTCTACTCGACCCTGACCCAGCGTCCGGTCCCGCAGTCGACCGTCGTGATCGGCGAGGTGGGGCTCGGCGGCGAGATCCGTCGGGTCTCGGCGGTCGCACGACGCCTGGCGGAGGCCAAGCGACTCGGCTTCCGCGAGGCGATCATCCCGGCGGCCACCGACGAGGAACTACCGAAGGGCATCCGCATTCTCCGGGTCGCCAACCTCGGCGACGCCGTCCACCTTCGTGATTCCGACCCGGTGGACGCGCCGTTCTGAGCGGGCCTCAGAGCTGAGGTTTGCCGCCCAGGTACTCTGCCGCCTTCGCGCTGTTCTCGATGTGGTCGGCGAAGTGCTCCCGGACGTCGATCTGGACGAACAGTCCGTTTGCACGCGCCACCGGTCGCTCCGGATCACCTAGGTGCGCAACACCTTCGACGTAGATCTTGCGGCGCTGCTTGCCCAGGATCTCGGCATGCAGGTGCAGTGTCCTGCCCACCGGGATGGGCTGGAGGAAATCGACCTGGAGGTGCACGGTCACCGCCGCCGGACCGATCAGCCGCGGCGTCATACCCATGACGTCGTCGAACGCACTGGACAGGATGCCGCCGTGGATCACGCCCGGCCCGCCCTCCATCCAGTGCTGGACGGGCATCTCCGCGTCGACGCTGAAGCCCTCGCCCGCGTAGATCTGGAGGTGTAGGCCGTGCGGGGATTCTGGCCCGCAACCGAAGCACACCATGTTGTGCGGGCGCATGAGTTCGCCCGGCGCGGAGGTCTTCGGGTGGCGCTCGAGCACGTCGAGCTCGTCGGGCACCACAAAACTGCTGCTCTTCACATCCCGGTACCCTAGTCACCGTTGTGACGACCTGCTTCGACGGGCGTCGTCCGCCCGGGAGTGCCCGGTGCCGAAGGGGAGACATGGTTGCCGAAGTGGTGAAGTCCGAGCTCACGCGTGAGACGTTGGCGCGCGTCGCACCGGGCACCCCGCTGCGCGACGGCCTGGAGCGGATCCTGCGCGGCGGTACGGGCGCCCTGATCGTGCTCGGGCACGACTCCGACGTCGAGAAGATCTGCGACGGCGGTTTCCACCTCGACGTCGAGTTCGCCCCCACGCGGCTGCGCGAGCTCGCCAAGATGGACGGCGCGGTCGTCCTGTCCACCGACGGCAAGCGCATCGTGCGCGCCAACGTCCAGCTCGTACCGGACCCGTCGATCCCCACCGAGGAATCGGGCACGCGGCATCGCAACGCCGAGCGCACCGCGATCCAGACCGGGCATCCGGTCATCTCGGTCAGTGCCTCGATGTCGATCGTCAGCGTCTACGTCGACGGCGCGCGTCGGGTCGTCGAGAGCCCCGACCCCATCCTGTCGCGCGCGAACGTCGCCCTGGCGACCCTGGAACGCTACAAGGCACGCCTGGACGAGGTGATCGCCGCGCTGTCGCGCGCCGAGATCGAGGACTACGTACTGCTGCGCGACGCCATGTCGACCGCGCAGCGCATGGAGATGGTGCGCCGTGTGTCGGTGGAGATCGAGGAGTACGTCCTCGAACTCGGCACCAACGGCCGGCAGGTGAGCCTGCAGCTCGAGGAGCTCATCAGCGACAACGACACGATGCGCGAACTCCTCGTCCGCGACTACTACGCCAGCCCCGAACCGGCCACCGCCGAGGACGTGCGGCAGGCGCTCGAGGTGATCGAGGGACTCAGCGACGCCGATCTCCTCGACCTCACCCAGCTCGCCGGCGCCTTCGGCTACCCGACGACGATCGACGCCCAGGACAACGCCATGAGTCCGCGCGGCTACCGCCTGCTCGCACGTATATCCCGTCTGCAGTTCGCGCACGTGGACCGCCTGGTCCGCAGCTTCGGCACGCTGCAGGCGCTGCTCGCCAGCACCTCGGCCGACCTGCAGGCGGTGGAGGGCATCGGCAGCATCTGGGCGCGGCACATCCGCGAGGGCCTGTCGCGGCTCGCGGAGACCAGTATCGAGCGATACGACTAGAGCCCCGACGAATCGGGGCTCCAGACGATCAGGTTTCTCCGTCGATCAGGGTTCTTGCGCCGGTGCGACCACGTTGAAGGTGATCGGGAACGACTCGCGCTCGCCGATCTTGCCGATCGCCGAGTAGGAACCGGCGGGGACCTGGGTCCGCGGGCGTTCACACCCGGGGCTGCTCGTGGTGCCCGACCAGGTGATCGTGTCCTTGACCTGCTGTGCGGGCTTGAGGACCACGTTGTTCACGGTGTCGATCGGCGAACAGTCCCGCGCCGACCACAGCGTGCGCGACCCGTCGAGCGTCCGCACGATCACGTTCTGGGCGGCCTTGCCCACGTCGCGGGTGCAGTCGGACAGGCCGGCGTTCGTGGTGACGATCGTGAAGACCGGCTGCTGACCGATCGTGTACGTCGGCTTGTCGGTGTAGAGGACCACCGAGATCGCCTGATCCGGGCAGAGGTTGGGGCCCGCCGGACCACCGGGCACGCCGGCGGGGCTTGCCGATTCCGGGGGTGACGCCGACGCGGACGCTCCGCCCGGGGCTCCGGCACCGGCGGGAGCGTTGCCACCCGGACCACCACCCGCTCCGGCGTTGCCGGCGGCGGGCGGCTCGGACGACGGGGGCGCCGACTCCGACAACGGCGCGGCACTACTGGGAACCGACGAGGTGGCCGCGGTGTTCTGCGGCGCGTCCCCACCGGAGGTCATCCACACGATGAGAGCGACGACCAACCCCACTACGACCAGCGCGCCACCCCCGGCGACGACGCGTCGTCGCCAGTAGATCTCGGGTGGCAGCGGGCCCTGGGGTTCGATCACGTCCACAACGCTAACGGCCGGATCTTGACTTCCGGTTGATCACGTGCGGCGTGTCGCGGCCGAAAAACGGCCCGGAGCAGGCAAAGTCTAGAGTTCGCCTTCAGGCTCGGGGCCGGTTGCAGCTCAGGCGGTCTCGGCCTGCGCGGAGCGCGACGGCTTCTCGCCGATGTCGCCGTAGACGGATTCCAGGTTCACCCGGCCGTCGCTGAGCTTGTAGGTCAGGCCGACGATCGCGAGCTTCCCGGTGGCGATGCGGTCGGCGACGATGCGGCTGCGCTGCATCAGCAGGCGACCGGTCTCCACGACGTGACGCGCCTCGAACTCGTCGACGCGCGACAGTCCCTCGCTGCGTCCGGCAAGGATGGACGGCGTCACGCGCTCGACGACGTCGCGGATGTAGCCACCCGGGATCTGCAGGTCGTCGAGAGCGTCGAGGGTCGCCTTGACCGCGCCGCAGCTGTCATGGCCGAGGAGCACGATCAGCGGGACCTCGAGCACCTCGACGGCGTACTCGAGCGAGCCGAGAACGGCCGAATCGATGACGTGGCCTGCGGTTCGGACGACGAACATGTCGCCGAGCCCCTGGTCGAAGATGATCTCGGCGGCCAGGCGGGAGTCCGCGCAGCCGAACAGCACCACGTGTGGATGCTGCCCTCCGACGAGTCGCTCGCGGTCCTCGATACCCTGACTGGGATGTTGGGACTCGCCAGTGACGAATCGGTCGTTGCCGTCGCGCAGAACGCGCCAGGCCTGACGTGGTGTCATTCCGATCATGATCAATAGTGTGCCACCAGGCGCTTTGCTCGGTTGGTTCGATACCCACGAACGTGACCTTCCTTGGCGAGATCCGTCGTGCACCGGGTGGCAGATCCTCATCAGCGAGATCATGCTCCAGCAGACCCCGGTGTCCCGAGTGGTGGAGCCGTGGCGTGAGTGGGTCGAGCGCTGGCCGGTGCCGTCTGCGATGGCCGCCGAGTCCGCAGGCGAGGTGCTGCGCGCCTGGGGCAAACTCGGCTACCCACGCCGAGCCCTCCGTCTCCACGAATGCTCGAAGGTCCTCGCGCGTGAACACGACGACCGTGTGCCCGAAGACGTCGCGACGATGCTGACCCTGCCCGGCATCGGCGACTACACCGCACGGGCGGTCGCCTGCTTCGCCTACGGCCAGGCGGTTCCTGTCGTCGACACCAACGTCCGCCGCGTCATCGCGCGGGCGGTGCACGGCCGGGAACAGCCGGGCAACCCCTCGCGACGGGACCTCGACGACGCCGAGGGACTCCTCCCCCGCGCCGCCGACGCGGGCTTCGCACCCAACGCGCCGAGATTCTCCGCGGCCCTCATGGAATTGGGCGCGCTCGTCTGCACAGCCCGAAACCCCAAGTGCGACAACTGTCCTCTCGTGGACTGCACCTGGGTACGACTCGGCCGTCCCGCACACACCGGCCCGCCGCGGAAGACCCAGAAGTTCGCCGGCACCGACCGCCAGGTCCGCGGCCTCCTTCTCGACGTACTGCGCGGCACCACCGGTTCAGTGGAACGGGCGAAGCTCGATGTGGTGTGGACGAGCGACACCGCCCAACGCGACCGTGCCCTCGACTCGCTGCTCGTCGACGGGCTCGTGGAGATCACCAACGACGGGCGCTATTGCCTTGCAGGCGAGGGCTGAAGCCATCGGACAACCGGCGTCACCGCAGGTCGCGGTAACGCCGCCGACTTCGACGAGACAATCCGCCCACAGGGACACATGATTCGTGCCAAGGTCGGTGCCCAGTCATTTGATCGTTCGGGCATAGTCTCCCGCCGGACCCGGATCGTTGCTAATGTCCCGATCCATGAGTCAGCCGCCGTATCCTCCTGTCCCGCCGTCGGACCCGAATGAGCCGGGTGGACAACCCGGGCAGCAGCCGCCCCAGTACGGGCAGCAGCCACCGCCCCCGCCCCAGTACGGCCAGCAGCCGCCGCAGTACGGGCAGCCCGATTACGGACAGCAGCCGCCGCAATACGGCCAGCAGCCCGATTACGGTCAGCCGCAGTACGGCCAGGCACCGCCTCCGCCGCCCCCGGGTGCACCGCAGTACGGCAGCGCGGGCGCGTACCCGGGCGCTCCCGGCGCCCCGGGTACCAAGGTCGATGTGGGCGAGGCGTTCTCCTGGGCATTCAACAAGTTCAAGAACAACGTCGGCGCCATGATCCTGCCGGGCCTGGCGGTGTTCCTGCTCGGCGCCGCCCTCATCGCGGTGGGGTTCTCCGCAGTGGCGATCTTCGGTACCACCGAGAGAGTCGACTACGGGAACGGCTTCTACTACGAGGAGACGTCGCTGGGCTTCGGAGGCTCGGTCCTCTTCGGCCTGGTGTACCTCGTGTTCATCCTGGGCCTGCTCTACATTCAGGCGAGCATCATCTCGGGCGCGGTCCGCGTCGCGAACGGTGAACCGGTGACCGCGAAGTCGTTCCTGACCCCGATCCGGTTCGGGCCGGTCGTCGGTACCGCGATCCTGGTCGGCATCATCACCGGAATCGGCTACGCGCTGTGCATCATCCCGGGTCTCGTCGCGATGTTCTTCCTGATGTTCTCGGTGGTCGCGACCATCGACAAGGGACTCTCGCCGATCAACGCGATGAAGACGTCGTTCGAGTTGACCAAGTCGAAGGTGGGCGACTCGCTGATCGCACTGCTGGTCACCTACGCGATCAACCTCGTCGGTGTGCTCGTCTGCTACGTCGGACTGATCGTGGCAGCCCCGGTCGCGCAGCTGTTCCTGGTCCACTGCTGGCGTCGACTCAACGGCGCACCGATCGCACCCGCCGATCCCGCCTGATCTCGATCCATTCCTTCGGGGCGCGCACGAGACATCGTGTGCGCCCCGATCTATTTCTGCGAGCTGTCGAGACCGGACAGAAACGCTTCCACCGCACCGCGATACACGTGTGGTGCGTCGTCGTGGACGAGGTGCCCGGCCCCCTCGACGCGTAGATACTGCGCATGCCGGTTGACCTCGCACATGCGGCGCATCTGGCCGGGCGGCGTAACCGTGTACTCGGCTTCGATGACCAGCGACGGCACCGCGACCGCATTCCACTCCGACCAGAAGTCGCGGACGCCCCACTCGTCGGCGATCGCGCCCCACAACGGAATCCGGCCGTGGAGCCGCCCGTCGTCGAACGCCTCGTAGAAGTACCGGCCGGCCACCGGACCGAACATCGCGACCGCCTCGTCGACGGATTCGAAACGCTCGGGCCAGGACTCGAACCAGGGCGTCCAGTTGGTGGTGGTCCGCCCGCGGAAGTCGGGTGCCATGTCCTCGAGTACGAGCGCCGCCACGAGTTCCGGGTAGGTCGCGGCGGTGCACCAGGCGTGCAGCGCCCCCATCGAGTGCCCGACGAGGACTGCCGGTCCGCGGTCGATCCAGGTGAGGATCTCGGCGAGGTCGGCAACGAATCGTTCGGTCGCGAGTTCTGTTGTGCTGTCCGGATCCTCGACGTCGGCGCCGGTGTGGAAGGCGGCGTCGTAGGTGAACACCCGGCCGTACCGGCGCAGCCACGGCACCTGTCGCCGCCACGTGCGCCCACGCCCCATCAGCCCGTGCAGCAGGACGATCGGCCGAGCCGTCGTGCCCTGGTCCAGTGGCCCGCGGGCGTCGTCGACGATCACCGGACCCCCGTGGTCGCGGAACCCGATCTCGCCGATCGCGTGGGTGTCGAACATGGCCGAAACTGTATCCGTCCGAACGATCCTTCGGGGTCGGGCAACACCGTCACGACCGCCCCCGCTACGCCTATGGTGGACACATGGCTGTTGTGAAGATCAATGCAATCACCGTTCCCGAGGGCGCCGGACCCGAGCTGGAGAAGCGGTTCGCCAACCGCGCCCACTCGGTCGACGGCTCCAAGGGGTTCCTCGGGTTCCAGTTGCTGCGTCCGGTCAAGGGCGACGACCGCTACTTCGTCGTGACGCAGTGGGAGTCCGAGGAGGACTTCCAGGCGTGGGCATCCGGCCCGGCGAAGGAGGCGCATGCCGGGGAGCGGGCCAAGCCGGTCGCGTCAGGTGCCGATCTGCTCGAGTTCGAGGTCGTGCTCGACGCGCGACCCAAGGCCTGACGGAGCAGCCCTGAGCCCGTTCATCCCGGCCGGTGAGCAGCTCGTCTCGCCGATGTTCCCGCTCGGCACCGCCCTGCTGCCGGGTGGCGAGTTGCCGCTGCGCGTCTTCGAGCCGCGTTACCGGCAGATGGTCGACGACCTCATGGAGGAGTCCGACGGAAGACCGGTCGTGCGTTTCGGGGTGGTGCTGATCGCCCGCGGTTCCGAGGTCGGTGGCGGCGAGGTGCGTTGCGACGCCGGCACGATGGTGCTCGCGGACGTCACCGATCGGCTCCCGGATGGACGGGCACTGCTGGCCGGCACCGGCATCGGCCGGTTCCGGGTCGTCGAATGGCTGCCCGACGATCCCTATCCCCGCGCCCGGATCGAGGTCCTCCCCGAACCGGAGCCCGCCGAGGCCGACCTCGAGCGGCTGCACTCGATCGACCAGCGCCTGCGCGTCGTCATGCGCCAGACCCTCGAGGCCGCCGGCAAGGACGTCGACACGATCTTCGCCGCCCTCGACATCATCGACGCCGATCCCCTGATGGCGGACGTGTCGCCGATCTACCTCTGGGCCAACCGACTCCAGGTCGAGCCGCACGATCAGCAACGCCTGCTCGAGGCCGCCGACCCGGCCGGACAGCTCGACGTGCTGGAGGACGTCATGGAAGGGCTGGAGGCCCGAGCGGCTTTCGGCCGGGGCTGATTCGCCGCCGCCCCTGGCGGCGAAGTTAGAACGTGTTCTAGTATTGCGTGTGCCGTAGTTCACACTTGCCCGCGTGCGGAGGTAAATCCGCCGCTGACCGGCAAGGACCCGTCCTCCTGAGGAGCACACGCGTAATGACCGAGACCGTGGAGTCCCACACCGCAACAGTCACCGGCGGCGGGGATCAACCCCAGTTGCTCATCGGCGGCCGATGGGTCGATCCCCATTCCAGTGAGACCCTCGAGGTCTTCTCCCCCGCCACCGGGGAACGTGTCGGTTCGGTGCCGCACGCCGACGCCACCGACGTCGACACCGCGGTCAAGGCCGCACGCGCCGCCTTCGACTCCGGAGTGTGGAGCTCGACACCCCCGGCTCGACGCGCCGACATCATCGCTAAGGTCGCCGACCTGATCGACGAGCGCGGCGACGAGATCACCGCACTGGTCTCCGCCGAGATGGGCGCGCCGCCGAGCGCCATCGCCACCCTGCAGCAGCTGCCCGGCACCGGCGTCCTGCGCGCCTACGCCAACGCCGCCCGCGACTACCAGTGGGAGGAGTACCGGACCGGCCTGTTCGGGACCACCCGAATCACCCGCGAGCCGGTCGGCGTCGTCGGCGCGATCTGCGCCTGGAACGTCCCGCTGTTCATCACCTGCAACAAGATGGGCGCCGCACTCGCCGCAGGCTGCTCGGTGGTGCTGAAGCCCGCCCCGGAGACCCCGCTCACCGGTAACTACGTGGCCCAGCTGTTCATCGAGGCCGGCGTGCCCGCCGAGGCGATCTCGGTGGTCACCGGCGGCACCGAGACCGGCCAGGCCCTCGTCGCCCATCCCGACGTCGACAAGATCACCTTCACCGGGTCGACCGCCGCGGGCAAGGCCATCGGCGCCGCCTGCGCCGAGACCCTCAAGCGCTGCTCGCTCGAGTTGGGCGGCAAGTCGGCGGCCATCGTCCTCGACGACGTCGACATCGCCGCGAACGCCTTCATGCTGACGTTCCTCGGACTGTTCAACACCGGCCAGGCCTGCGTCGCGCAGACCCGAATCCTGGTGCCGCGCAGCCGTCAGGACGAGATCGTCGCGGCGATGGTCGACGCGGCGAAGGCCATGAAGGTCGGACTACCGTCGGACCCCGAGGCCCAGCTCGGCCCGCTGATCACCGAGAAGCAGCGCCAGAAGGTCGAGGAGTACATCGAACTCGGCAAGAAGGCCGGTGCCACACCGGCTCTCGAGAGCGAACGCCCCGCGGGCCTCGACTCGGGTTACTTCCTCACCCCGACCATCTTCACCGGCGTCACCAACGACATGGCCATCGCCCAGGAGGAGATCTTCGGACCCGTCCTGTCGGTCATCGCCTACGACGACGTCGACGAGGCCATCGCCATCGCCAACGACTCCAACTACGGACTCGCCGGCACGGTGTGGACCAACGACGTCGAGCGCGGTATCGAGATCTCCACCAAGATCCGCACGGGCACCTTCGGGATCAACTGGTACGCAATCGATCCCGAGTCCCCCTTCGGCGGTTACAAGAACTCCGGCATCGGTCGTGAGAACGGCCGCGAAGGCCTGGAGTCCTTCCTCGAGCACAAGTCGACGATGCTGCCGATGGGCTACGAGGTCTCCAGCAACTAGACCCTCACCTCTCACAGGGGAAATCCGGGGCCGGACGCCAAGCGTCCGGCCCCGATTCCGTTGTGGCGGCTCACCGCTGCCTGAGGTGCGAGGTGCGATAGCGACGAGC